>VXME01000138.1:33286-63604 GCA_009861545.1 Acidobacteriota bacterium
ATCGTTCGTGTGCGCTCTTTTTGTTAATATGTCTTCGCGTTGGGGCCCCGGGTTTCCGTTCCTGGATAACGCGGGGGGTACAGGCACGGCAGCCGGGGGGCGGGGGCGAACCGCCGCCGCTCGACACCCCGCGGCCGGACCACTGGTGGACGTTCCGCGTCGAGTCGCGCTCGTAGCGCCGGGAGAGCGACGCAGCTCGGTCCCGGTCGCGATCGCCCATTGACCACGTAGTGCCGGGGCGCGGCCGCTTCGCCGTGCCTGCGTCCAGCGTGAACGCCGGGAGGTGAGCGGTATGTACGAGAAATCCTGGGGTCATGATGTGAACAGCGTCCGGCGTCGCGTCATTTCCTGGATGTTGCTCCCGCTTCTGGCGGGCATCGCGGGAGGCGCGGAGGGCCAACCGCCGGATTCCGCAGCCGCCGCCCAGGCCGTCCGGCTGTTCACCGGCGGGCGCGTGATCGTCGGGGACGGCCGCGTCATCGAAGACGCCGCGTTCCTGGTCCGCGGCGATCGCATCGTCCGGGTCGGGAACGCCGGCGAGGTGCCGGCGCCGCCGGGGGCGACGGTCGTCGACCTGACCGGGCGCACGGTGATGCCGGCGCTCGTCAACACGCACGCGCATCTCGGCTGGGAGCGCTACACGAGCTGGGGCTCGGAGAACTTCACCCGCGAGAATCTCGTCGACCATCTGCACCGCCATGCCTACTACGGCGTGGGCACGATCATCTCCACCGGCAGCGACCTCGAGGAGATCGCCCTCGAGGTGCGACAGGCGCAGCGGGTCGGCGAGGTCGCCGGCGCCCGCTACCTGGTGTCGCCCGGGATGGGGATCCCCGGCGGCGGACCGAACCCCCGGTTCACGAACGACGCCGGGTGGTGGGGGCTGCACGGGGTGAGCAGCCCGGCCGAGGCGCGCGAGGCGGTGCGGGCCGAGGCGGCGCGCGGCGTCCGGATCCTGAAGATCTGGGTGGACGAGCGGGACGAGCGGCGTGGCGCGCGGGTGAAGCTGCATCCGGACATCTATGCGGCCATCCTCGACGAGGCCCAGGTGCGGGACATCCGGGTGATCGCGCATGCGACCACGCTGGAGGACCACAAGCGGCTGATCGCGGCCGGCACCCGGCGCTTCATCCACATGCCGTACGACGTGGCGGTCGACGACGAGTATCTCGCGCTCGTCGCGGCGCGCAACGTCTTCATCGTGCCGACCATCGGCATGGTCACCCGGCGCGAGCCGTACAGACGGCCGGTGTACGAGGATCCCTTCTTTCAGGAGCAGGTCCCCGAGGAGGTCGTTGCGATGCTGCGGGAGGCCGCGGCGGGCGACTCGAACGCCGACGGTCCCCGGACCGCTGCGGCCGAAGCGCGGGCGCGACTGATCCGGAACAACTTCCTGCGGCTGCGCGACCACGTCATCCTGGGCACCGACGCCGGCGCGGTGGGCGACTTCTTCGGCTACGCGGATCACCTGGAGCTGGAGCTCTTCGTGCGGCTGGGAATGACGCCGGCCGAGGCGATCGTGGCCGCCACGACCCGGGCGGCGCGGGCGTTCGGGCTGATCGATACCGGGAGCATCGAGGCCGGGCGGAGCGCCGACTTCGTGGTGCTCGACGCCAACCCGCTCGACGACATCACGCATACGCGGCGAATAGCGGCGGTTTTCCTTCGAGGCGTCGAGGTCGACCGCGCGGCCTTGCGCGCGCGCTGGACGGAGTCGGCCGAGACCGGCGCGAGTCCTGCGCGCGGCGGGCAGGGGCGCGGTGCCGCGGACCCCGAACCGGTGGTTTTCCGCTGGGTGGGGACCACCGCCCACGCCTGGGGAGCCTGGGTCACGCCAGGGGCCACCGTCGAGGACTGGGTCGAGCAGGCCATCTCCCTGTGCGCGGACGAGGACGTCTGCGAGATCAACGTCTTCGAGGGCCCGGAGCACGCGACGCACGAGATTCCGGTACCCGAGGCGAACCGGACCGGCCTGAAATGGGTCCTGCGCTACCGGCGCGACGAGACGCCCCGCGTCGTGGTCGAGGAGGTGCGGGCGGAGCCTGGGCGCGAGGCCCGCACGTGGACCTTCGATCGCTGAGCACGGGGTCTTGGTTCCCCCACCACTGTTATGATGGAACCATGCGCTTGCTCGTCGTGCTTGCGGTGATTGGCGCGCTCTGGGGCTTGGCGCCGACGGTTCTCGCGCCGGTGGCGGCGTCGGAACCGGCCGGTCCACAGCCAGCCGTCGGTTTGGCGCCCGCGACGCCGGACGATCCCGGCGGCACCAGCACCACCGCGGATCCGCCGCCCGCACCTGGCCGCTCCTGGCGGGCGGCGCTCGCAGGCGGCTCGCAGGCCGCCGGCGCTGCACTCCGGACGTCCGCCGGCGTCCATCCGGCGCACCCGCGGTTCGTCTTGTCCGGGTCGTCCGGCAACCCGGATTCCCGCTCCCACCAGTACATCTCCCCGCTGACCGTCAGTCTCCGCATCTAGCTGCTTCGACGGGGCTTCGTCCCGACCCCTCGCGCGGGTTCGCAGTGCCCATGCGCCCCACGTTGCCCGCGGGCGTATCGTGCGCGCCGTCGGCCGGCCGGGCCTTGCCCGGCCCGGCCTCTTGAGGGGGCCTTCGCGTCGAACCCCGCCCCACGGTGACACGACTGGCGATCTGCGCGCGCCCGCACGTCTGTGCGGGAACGCACGGCCCGCTGGCCCGTTGCGTCCAGAGGAACAGAAGAAGGAGAGACAGCTATGCGGAAGCAGCTTCGGTGGCGGGTGCTCGCGGTGGCAGGTGTGGTAGCGGTCGCGGTCGCCATGTTGTGGCCGCCGGCCGACACGATACCGCTGGGTCTCGACCTGCGCGGTGGGGTCCACCTGGTCCTGCGGGTCCAGACCGACGAGGGGTTGCAGGTCGAGGCGGAAACCGAGGCCCGGAGGCTGCGCGAGCGGGCCGGGCTCGACGGCATCGCGCTCGGCTCGGTCCGGGCCGCCGCGCCGACCGAGATCCTGGTCGACGGCGTGCCCCCCGACCGCGATACCGAGTTCCGCCGCCTGGCCGACGACCAGCTCGCCGGCTACGAACGGGTCTCGACCGCGGGCGGCGTTCACCGCTATCGGCTGCGGCCGGACGTCGAGCAGGCGCGCCGGGATGAGACGGTCCGTCAGGCGCGCCTGACCATCGCGCGGCGGATCGAGGCGTTCGGGGTCACCGAGCCGGTCATCGCGCGGCACGGGGCCGCGGGCAACCAGATCCTGGTCCAGTTGCCGGGGGTGGCCGACGTCGACGGCGCGAAGGCGGTCATCCGCTCCACCGGGGTCCTCGAGCTCAACCTGATCGAGGCGGGGCCGGCGGCGTCCCGCGCCCACCTTCTCGACACGACCCGAGGGGTGCTGCCGCCTGCGCTGGAGGTCGTGGCCGGGGACGCTCCGGCCGGCGACGGGCCGGACGTGTTCTACCTCGTACGTCGGACCGCGCCGATCTCCGGCCGCGATCTGCGTCATGCCCGGCCGACGGTCGACGAGTTCAACCGGCCGGCCATCGGGTTCTCCCTGAGCCGGGACGGCGCACGGTCGTTCGCGGCGTTCACCGGGGCCAATGTCGGCCGCGACCTCGCCATCATCCTCGACGGCCGCGTGCAGTCGGTCGCCGTCATCGAGGAGCCGATCACCGGCGGCGAAGGACGGATCCACGGGGCCTTCACGCCGCAGGAGGCGTCCGACCTCGCCCTGATCCTGACGATCGGCGTCGGCGTGGACTCGAACGTCCTGATCTTCGAGCGGATCAAGGAAGAGCTCCCGACCGCCAGAGGAGTGCGGGCCGCCGTCGCCGCCGCCTTCGACCGGGTCTTCCTGACCATTCTCGACACGCACGTCACCTCGTTGATCGCGGCCGCCTTTCTGTATCAGTTCGGGTCGGGTCCGATCCGGGGTTTCGCGACGACGCTGTTCTTCGGGCTGGTCTCGAACGTGTTCACCGCGGTGTTCGTCTCGCGCACGCTGTTCGGTCTCGTCCTGACCCGACGTCGCGCGGCGACTCTCAGCATCTGACGCTCGCGGCGAGGAGGGAACTTCACATTGCGCGAGTCGGTGTCGTCAGCGGCGCTTGCTCGACGACCTTCATCGCCCCGGCGGTCGCGGTGCCGTTCCGCAGCGCGACGTCGGCGGGTTCCTGAGAAGGGGCAGGCCTCGGGCCTCGGCGCGGTCGCCGGGTCACTTTGCCGGCCGCCGCCGCCGGCGCCCGGCCTGCGCGTTCTTCTCCACGCGCAGCTTCCACGCCGTGCGAAGCGCGCCGGCCAGGGTCTCCTCGTCGGCTGCGGCCAGGCGGATGTGGGTCGCGCCCATGCGTCCCCAGCCGCCGGCGATCGGCACGAAGGTCTCGGGCGCCTCGCCGACGAACATCGTCTGAACCTCCGGCGTGAGCATCAGATTGCCGTAGCCCTGCGCCTGATGGGCGAGGGTCGCGAAGATCCGGCCGCCGACGCGGAAATCCGGAGAGCCCATGTGCGAGCTCTCCTCCGCCCCGTCGAGGCCGAGTGCGAGCCTGCGGAAGTCGTCGATGGTCGCCACGCCACCAAACACTACCACCCTGCTACGCCGAGACATCCAACGAGGAGCAGGGCATGGCCTGCATGACGCGCGCTTTCTCGCCCAGCCGGTGTGGTCGCACTCATGCACCGGAGCGCCTGGCCGAGTGGCCGTGAATGATGCGCCACAGCTTCTCGGGCCGCAGCATCATGTCCAGGTGCCGCACGCCGAAACCGCTCAGGGCGTCGACCGCGGCGCCGACGATGCAGGGTGTCGAGCCGATGGTGCCGGCTTCGCCCACCCCCTTGGCCCCGAGCGGATTGACCGGCGTCGGCGTGACGGTGTTGTCGAGCTCGAAGCGCGGGAAATCGCTCGCCCGCGGCAGCGCGTAGTCCATGAACGATGCGGTCAGCGGCTGGCCGTCGGCATCGTAGGCGAACTCCTCGATCAGCGCCTGGCCGATGCCCTGGGCGAGCCCGCCGTGGATCTGTCCCTCGACGATGAGCGGATTGATGAGGTGGCCGGCGTCGTCGACCGCCACCATCTTCAGCAGCCGCGGCTCACCCGTCTCCCGGTCGATTTCCAGCATCGCGATGTGGCAGCCGAACGGGTAGGTGTTGTTCGCCGGCTCGAAGAATGCCTCGTCGCTCAGCCCCGGGGTCAGCCCCTGGGGCAGCCGGGTCGGCCGGTAGGCGTAGGCGGCGACCTCGGCGAACGGCCAGGCCGATGCCGGCGCGCCCTTGACGGCTATCGTCCCGTTCTCGAAGACGAGGTCGCTCTCGTGCGCCTCGAGCAGCGCGGCGGCGAACTTCGCCATCTTGGCCTTCACCTTCGTACCGGCGTCGTGCAGCGCCGCCCCGCCGACCGCCTGCGAGCGACTCGCGAACGTGCCGATGCCCTGCTTCACGACCGCGGTGTCGCCGTGGTGGATCGTGACGTGGTCGAGCGGCACGCCGAACTGATCGGCCAGCATCTGCGCGAAGGTGGTCTCGTTGCCCTGCCCGTGCGGCGAGACGCCGGTCGTCGCGCTGATCCGACCGTCCCGCTCGACGGTCACCTGCGAGTGCTCCCAGCCGCCGGGCGGCAAGGTGGAGGAAGGTCCCAGGCCGCAGCTCTCGACGTACATCGACAAGCCGAGGCCGACGAGCCGGCCGTCCGCCCGCGCCGCGGCGCGCTCCTGTTCGAGCTCCTCCCAGCCGGCGACGCCGAGGGCGCGGTCGAGCGCCTTCTCGTAGTCGCCGGTGTCGTAGACCGCCTCCATCTGCGTCCTGTAGGGGAACTGGTGGGGCTGGATGAAGTTCTTCCGGCGCAGCTCGGCGGGGTCCATCTCGAGCTCGCGGGACAGCATGTCCATCGCCCGCTCGACGAAGTACACCGCCTCCGGGCGTCCGGCGCCGCGATACGCGTCGGTGGGGGTCTTGTTGGTGAACACCTCGGTCAGCGTCGCGCGGACGGCGGGAAACGCGTAGGTTCCGTTGGCCATCGTCATGGTGTTGGTCGGGATGCGGGCGGTGAGCAGCATGTTGTAGGCGCCGATGTCGGCGATGATGCGCATGCGCAGCCCGAGCACCTTCCCGTCCCGTGTGGCCGCCAGCTCCACGTGGCCGATCAGATCGCGCCCGTGCACGGTGGCGAGGAACGCCTCGGAGCGGTCCTCGATCCACTTGATCGGCATCCCGAGCCGCTTCGACAGCGCCGCCGCGACGTACTCCTCCCCGTAGATGTTGATCTTCGCTCCGAAGCCGCCGCCCACTTCCGGCGCCACCGCGCGCACGCGGTCCTCTCCCAGATCGAGCAGTTGCGCCATGAAGGTGCGCAGGATGTGGGGATTCTGGGTCGACGACCAGACGGTCAGCGCCTCGCGGCCCGGCTCGTAGTGCGCCAGCACGCCGCGCGCCTCGATGGAGCTCGGCGCGAGCCGCTGGTTCACCATCCGCTGCGCGATCACCACGTCGGCCGCCTCGAAGGCCGCGTCGACCGCGGTGTCGTCGACGGCTCCCTTGCCGCCGACCCCGGTGCCGCTCGGTAACGGGCCGAGGGCGATGTTGTTCGGAAAGTCGGCGTGCACCACCGCGGGCTGGCCGGTCATCGCCGTTTCCGGATCGACCACCGCCGGCAAGGGGTCGTAGTCGACCACGACGGCGTCGGCCGCGTCGCGTGCCACGTAGCGGTCGCGCGCGACCACCACCGCGACCGGGTCGCCGACGAAGCGGACGGTATCGACCGCCACCGCTCGATGCTCCGGCGACGGGAACGGCGTGCCGATGGGCATCGGGGCGAGAAACCCGGCGATCTGCGCGCCGGTGAACACCGCCTCCACCCCGTCCATCGCCTCGGCCGCGCTGGTGTCGATGCAACCGATGCGGCCGTGCGCGATGTCGCTCCGCTTGAACGCGAGGTGCTGCATGCCGGCGATCTTGATGTCGTCGACATACGTGCCGCGCCCCTGGACGAGGCGCGGGTCCTCGCGCCGCTTGACGCGCTGGCCGACGAGCTTCGGTAGAACGGGCACTGCAACCAATCTACCTCCGATCGAATGCGTAGGCAGTGCGGCCAGTCACCGCCGAGTCGATACCATGTCTGGACAATGCGCTGCTCGCCGCCCGGCTTCGTTGCTGTCACACTGTTGATCGGTGCGCTCATCGGCGGTTGCTCCGGCCATCCGACCGAGCCGACGGACGCGTTGACGTTCGACTTCGACTTCAGTCGCGGGCCACAGGGGTTCGTTGCGGCCTTCGCCGACTATCCGCCCGACCACGCGGATTTCTACGAGTTGACCTCCGGCTACCGCGCCCTCCCGCCGCCGCTGGCGTCGCAATCCGCCTTGTTCATTTCGGGGGTCAACCGGAGCGACGATCTCTTCATGTTCTTCAAGGGACCCATCAGCGGCCTGCTGCCCGGCTCACGCTATGGCGTCACCGTCAGCGTCGAAATCGCCACCGACACGCCGGCCGGGTGCGTTGGGGTCGGCGGCGCGCCGGGCGAGAGCGTCTGGATCAAGGCCGGCGCCACCGTCATGGAACCGCTCCCCGTGCGTGACGGCTCCTACCTGCGGATGAACATCGACATCGGAAACCAGTCCGCCGGCGGCACGCAGGCCGTGGTGCTCGGCAACATCGCCAACTCCAGAAGCTGCGAGCAGCCGCGTCAGTGGGAGCGCAAGTCCTTGCCGGGGCGACCGACCCCGGCGCGGATCTCGATCCCTTCCACCGGCCAGGCCTGGCTGTTGTTCGGCGTCGACTCGGGATTCGAGAGTCGGACGGAGGTCTACTTCACCCGGGCGGCGGTGACCTTCACGCCGCTGTGACGCTTCGCCGCCACGTACGGGCGCGAACCGGTTGCGGCCGGCGCCTCGGCGACAGCGGGCGACGCTGGGCTGTCGAGTTCAGCGACCCAACTCTTCCTGGACAATCGACGGCCGTTTGTCAATCAGCGCGAGCAGTACACGAGCCGGTCCCTCCGGGCGCCTGCGGCCCTGCTCCCAGTTCTTGAGCGTGCCCAGCGGAATACCGATGCTCCGAGCGAAGGCCGGTTGCGACAGTCCTGCCTTGTTTCGGATCGCGACGACGTCGGGATCGGGCACGTCGATTGCGTGCACCACAAAGTCGGCGCGCTCGCCCTTCAGGTAGGCGCACGCATCGTCGAGCCCGGCCGCAACCTTGTCGAACGCACTGGTCATGGGCTTCTCCTGTAGTCTGCGGTCAGCTCCTTCGCAGCGGTGATCGACACCGTGCGCTCCTTGGCGGTGAGATTCGCCCTTTCGTTCTTGGCGAAGACGGTGAGCAGGAACACGGGGATGTCCTCACCCGCAGACAGGAACACCACGCGCACGCCTCCCCTCTTCCCGCTTCCTGGACGAGCGATGCAAGCTTTACGGAGACCGCCGCCGAGCGGTACGCCCGCCTGGGGATTCTCAGCCACCGTGTTGACGACGCTGTCCCGCAGAGTGTCAGACAGCGCCCCACGGGCCGCCGCGAGATAGGCTGGTGTTTCCACGACCGTCTGCAGGGGAGCCATGTCATGAACAGAATAGGCGCCAATGGCGTCCGGCGTCAATGGCGTCCGAGCCTACCAAGCTCTCTGCCATGGCCGCCCCTTTACGACACAATATCGGGCGTCGTTGTGCCGGCATCTGCAAACCCGATCCACGCATCGGGCTACTGGTGCCCGCTCTGGGTGAGCCTTGACGAATTCACTCTACCACGACTATAGTAGCCGGATGTCTCCGGTAGCAACCGGTGGGCGGAATGGAGTAGTGGATTGTAGTGGGTGAACATGTTGTTTGCATGGCGACGACTGCCGCAGTTGAGCAAGGAGGCGCCAGGATTAGCATCGCAAAGGAGGCCATCGAATCGTTTGTTGATCAAGTGAACGGCGAACGAGCTCTTGCATTGGTCGTAGAGCACGATCCGCTTTGCATGCCCGTGGGCAAGACCAAGGAGGCTTGGACAGAGGCTGTCGGGGGTGAGTACGCTGCGATGGCGCGCATTCACATAGAGGACGGGGCGCGAGGCATGACACATGTCAAGTCGGGTGCCAAGCTTGTGTGCCTGAGTTTCGCGGAGGCACCCAAGCCCTTTGTGAATGAGGTCAAGCAGGGAGAGCACAATTCTGTAGCGATTAGGGTCGATCGGGCAAATTTTGAGAGTCCAAAAAGCCGTGACGATTTCATGGAGGCTGTCAAGCGAATCGACGACGGTATCGTGCGCGAGGAGATGGGGCGACGTTCGATTGTTCCCGAACCCCTTATACAGTTTGTTGTCTCAAACGTTAACTTGGGCGTGGCGCTTGCCGTCGGATTGTGGATGTTCAAGAGGGCGGAGAAATTCGTACGCTATACGATCGACGAGACGCTAAGAAAAACAGCGGACGAAATCTCAGACACACTCAGCGCCAAGATCAAGGAAGTTGTTAGAGCGTACAGCAGCCGTCAAACAACAGACGACAGAGCTGTCCTTACTGAAGTTGTGATTCCCAGCAACGTGACCGTCATACTCATAACGAAAACAAACCGCTGCGAAGAATTCTCTGAAATAGACCTGAAGAACGTAGTGGCGGAAATGGAGCAATACGGCGATCTGCTTCGACAGGCGCAAGAGGTGACCTTCTTCCGAACCGGAACAAATGACTGGACGCTGCAGCATCTGAAGACGCGCGCGGGAGAAGTGATTGGAACACTGGAGTGCTACAATAGGACGATGGAGCGACTTCGGCTTACGCGTGAAATCGCGGACGTGGCCAAGAGAGACAACAAGCATTCCGATGCGTCGACTGGGTCCGAGTGAGGGAGGTTAGTCACTCTGGATCTCTCTTGCCGGCAACGACTGCAGTGATGTTGACGACAGAGGTTGTGGCCTCAACGCACAATGCAGCGTCGCGGAAGGTTGCAGTTCGACGATGCTGCAGGGCGTTCGCGAAGGCAAGCGCTGACCGTGCATGGCCGCGCGCTTCTGCATTGGTACCACCAGGCAACTCAACCGCGAAGTATGCGTCCAGCATCCGCTTGGCGTCTGTCGGGCTGGGTTGCGTGCCGTCGAGTGGAGGATGTCGGTCCGGTACATAGACAGCCTGAGCGAGGGAAATGAGCGTTTCTCGTCCCAGCAGCCCCACGGCCTGAAAATCCTCTTCATTTCGGGATGCTGCTAGACGGTCACGAAGTCTGCCTACCGTTCGGTCCACCCTTGTCCAGCCAGTTGGTGGCACTTCCTCCGTGCGGCCGGTACGGATTCGCTGGAGGAGCGGTCCAATGAGGTCAGCGACGAACACTCGGCGCGACTGGTAAGTTGGAAGGTCCCCGCTACTCCAGCGCCCGTACCAGTCCCAAAGGGACGTGTAGGTCATAGCGTTGTCGATGCCACGCTGCGCAAGCTCTTCCTCCACGCCGGCAAATGTCTGCATGTATTGGTCGTTCACTTCATCGATGCGTGGACCACCAGTTGCGACGGCGATCATGGTGTTCCGTAGGAATTCAAGAGCGTGGATCAGTTCTTCGTCATTCATGACCGGATCCTGTTCAAGTACGCGTTCTTCGGGCCAAGAAACGAGAGCTGACTGGTAGGCAGTGGACTCAGTTGGCAGCGCCGATAGGAATTCTGGGTATCTGGCCTCCGTTCACCTCACTCCGGCACCCGGAACACGATCAATCCCGGCACCTCGCCGCCCACCGTCAACGCAATGTGCTGCACCCCGTCGAGCAGGTAGGTCATCGGCGCCCCGAGCGCCCCGCCGGGCAGGTCCAGAGACGCGATCTCGGTCCCGCTCGCCTTGTCGTAGGCGACCAGGCGCGGGCCGCCGTCGGTGCCGCCCGCGGTCAGCGCGTGGATGAGCAGCGTCTTCGTCAGCAGGGGACCGCTGCGGCCGGCGTCGCCGCCGAGCGGCGGAAGGTCGAGGTCGCGCAGCATCGGGTGGTTGCGGATCCGGTCGCCGTTGCCGGTGGGAATCATCCACGCGTGCTCGCCCGTGTTCATGTCGATGGCGGTCATGCGCGTATAGGGCGGCTTCCACAGCGGCAGCCCGCGCGGCATGACGGGGCCGGCCGAGATCGAGCGGCGGATGTAGCGCAGCGTCGACGGCTCGTGCGGCTCCGGCTCGGTGAGCCGGATCGTCGAGTGCCCGTTGAACGACGGCACGTAGAGATAGCCGGTCTCGGGATCGACGGCCGCCCCGGACCAGCTCGCGCCGCCGCCGACGGGCGGCCGCATGATGGTGCCGCGCAGCATCTGCGGCGTGTAGAGCGGTCCCAGCCGGAAGCCCTGGACCGCGTCGACGGCCATCTGGCGGATCTCGGGCGTGAAGTCCACGAGGTCGTCGATGGAGGTTCCCTGGTACTCGAACGCGGCCGGCTTCGTCGGGAAGGGCTGGGTCGGCGACAGGATCTCGCCCTCCAGGTCGGTGTCGGTCGGCACCGGCAGCTCCTCGATGGGCCACACCGGCTCGCCGGTGATCCGGTCGAAGACGTAGACGAAGCCCTGCTTGCTGACCTGGGCCACCGCCTTGATCTCCCGCCCGTCGACGGTGATGTCCAGCAGGTTCGGGGCCGCCGGCAGGTCGTAGTCCCAGAGGCCGTGGTGGATGGTCTGGAAGTGCCACTGCCGCTGGCCGGTCTCGACGTCGACCGCCACGATGCTCTCGGCGAAGAGGTTGTCTCCCAGGCGGTGCCCGCCGTAGTAGTCGTTCGTCGGCGTCCCGATCGGCAGGTAGACCCAGCCGAGCTCCTCGTCGCCGCTCATCATCGACCAGATGTTCGTGTTGCCGCTGTAGCGCCACGACTCGTCCAGCCACGTGTCCGACCCGAACTCGTCGGCGCTCTGGGGGACGGTGTGGAAGTCCCACCGGTGCCGCCCGGTGCGCACGTCGTAGGCGCGGGCGAAGCCGGGCGTCGCCTCGCGGGTGATGGTGCGATCGTTGATGGTCGAGCCGACGATGATGGTGTCGCGGATGACGAGCGGCGGCGACTGCGACGACAGCGGAAGCAGGTTCAGGATGTCGCGCTCGCCGCGGGTGGCGCGCGGCACGCCGTCCATCAGGTCGACCCGGCCGTTGTCGCCGAAATCGGGCGCCGGGACCCCGGTCTTCGCGTCCACCGCGATGAGGAAGCCGTCGCCCGTGGCCCACACGATGCGGGCGTCGCCGGCGTTCTCCCAGTAGGCCACGCCGCGGTGGCGCCACTGCGCGATGGCCGGATTGCCCGACTCGTAGGCGCGCGGGTCGTGCACCCACAGGGTCTCGCCGGTCCGGGCGTCGATGGCCGCGGCCCGGTAGAGGGGCGTGCTGACGTAGAGGACGCCGTCCACCATGAGCGGCGTCGCCACCAGGGAGCGTATCGAGGGTCGCGTGCCCGTCCGGTTCACGCCGTCGAACGCCGTCCACAGGTCCGGCTCCTCCGCCTGCAGGATGTCGAACAGCGTGTCGGCCGCGACCAGCGAGTCGCCGCCGGGCGTGGAGTGGACCAGGTGCGAGTCGACCGACTGCCAGTGCCACCGCACCTCGAGGTCGCCGAAGTTGTCGGCCGTGACCTGGTCGAGCGGCGAGTACTTCGTGCTTCCGCTGTCACCGGCGTAGCTGCGCCACTCGCCGTCGTCGGGCGCCCCGTACTGCGCCTCGGCCGGGCTCGCGGCCAAGCAGGCCGCCGCTGCCGTCAGTGCAAGGATCCATCGCATCTCATTGGCCTCGATCGTTCGTACGTGCGAGTCATTCTAGCCCGCCGGCGGCGCCTGACGACGACGTGATACCCTCGGAATGCGCGTGGACTTCGAGTGGCGGGCTTCCAAGGCCGAGGCCAACGCCAAGAAACATGGTGTCGGCTTCGGGGAAGCGTTGACGGTCTTCGCCGATCCGCTGGCGCGGATTTTCGACGATCCCGATCACTCGGCGGACGAGTCGCGGGAGATCATCGTGGGCCATTCGTCGCGACAGCGATTGCTGATGGTGAGCTTCACTGCACGTGGCGGCAGGGTTCGGATCATCAGCGCCCGGGTCGCCACGAAGCGGGAACGACATGACTACGAACAAGGCAGCGGCAGTCCCTGATGCGTCCGACGACCTTCGGGCGGAATACGATCTGGACTATTCGCGGAGCCGCTCGAACCGATTCGCATCTCGCACGAGCGGCACGGTAGTGGCCGTCGTCCTCGAACCCGACGTCGCGGCGGTTTTCGATTCCTCGGAATCGGTGAATCGACTGCTCCGCTCAGTGATTGGAGCATTGCCGGAAGGTGCGCCACGAAGGTCCGTCCCCCAAGGGCCGCAGGAAACGGGCTCCGACAAAGCCTGATGCAACGCCGCGACTCGTCCAGCCAGGCGAACCTCTCGGAGGCGATAGATCGCGCCTGCGATGATCGAGCGCGGGCCAGCGTCATGCCTTCGGAGCGGAACCACGAGCGACTCGACGCAACCACCTATCTGCTCAGGAGTCCTGCGAACGCGCGGCGTCTTCTGGAGTCTGTCGAAGAAATCGAGGCGCCAGGAGCGCGCTAGCGCTTCTCGCTCACCGCAGGACTTCGCTCTCTTCCGCCATCCTGACGAGCACCTCGGCGTCCTCGGGCAGCAGCAGCCGGCGCGCGACCGACTCGTCGGCGGCGCGCCGGACGGCGGCGACGAAGCCGGCGTGGTCGCCGTAGCGTTCCTCCAGCGACAGGCGCGGGTCCCCGTTCGCCTCCCGCTCCGCGCGCGTGCGGGCGAAGGGGAAGAACGACCCGGTCAGCGAGCAGAGGTCGCGCCCGCGCGGGCCGGCCGCGTGCAGGTTCCAGCCGGTGTTGGTCCCGACCGGCACCGCGATGTCCACCGTGTGGATCCCCGCGATATCGTGCCCGTCGCGATCCGTGGTCGGGACGAGCACCTGGTAGGAGCCGTCGCGGGTCGGCGGCAGCACGGTCTGTCGGCCGCCCTGCGGTCCGAACGTGGGGCCGAAGCCGAGCGCGTCGAGCCCGTTCACCCGCGTCGGGAAGCCGACGCCCGGGATGGCGGGGAACGTCCGTCCCACCTCGTCCACGCTCGCCAGCGTCCCGCGCCGCACGTCCGGGTAGCTGCTCGGGGGCGGCTCGATGCCGCGGTCGGCCCACGCGTCGAGGGCGACGAGCAGCGCGCGCATCGTCGGCGCCGCGCTGCGGTAGGTGTTCGTCACGTACTCGCACGCCCCGCGGTCGGCCGGCATCGCCCCGACTCCGGCGGCGCCGCCGTGCGGGTGGCCGGCCAGCAGGTACAGGCGGACGTTGTCCGGAATCGGCACCGGGTCGCCGTGCCCGTCGTGCACGTTCAGCGACGCCTTCATCTGCCAGAACTCGTTGCTCGTGTCCACGTGGAAGACGAGCGGATCGGTGGCGGGCCGCTTCAGGATGCCGTCCCGGACGCCGGTCACCGGGTCGGTGGTCACCGCGTAGGTGAGGGGCGGATACGACTGCGACGTGAAGTCGGACGTGCGGTCCTGGCGGGAGTAGATGTTCGGGTCCGCGAACTCGACGTTGGCGAACAGCCGGTGCGTGCCGGGGATGTGGATGCGGACCGCGTCGAACACCCGGCGGTGCGCCTCGTCCTCGTTGAAGCCGAGGTAGAGCCAGTCGCGCAGGTACATCCCGGTCGACGAGATGCCGAGCCCGTAGGCGCGGCGGATGCCGACCACGTCGGCGCGCGCCGCCAGCGGATTCGGGTTCCCGGCGTCATCGGCCGTCTCGTAGCGCAGGAACGAGGCGACGTCCCGGGTGACGGCATAGCCGAGGCCCATGACCCACGGGTTCTTCGCCGGATAGATCAGCTCGTACACCTTGTCCGGGTCGAAGCCGTCGAACAGGCAGATGTCGGTCGTCGAGGGCGCGAGCGACGCTTCGCCCGACGGACAGGTGCCGAACGCCCAGCGGTCGGACGCGACCGGCCGGCGCTCGCCGTCGACGGCGTCGCGGACGGTGAGCGTGGAGTGCGCCGTGTCGGTGTCGGCCGTCGCGTAGCTCACGAAGCGGTCGTTGCCCTTGAGCGGCAGCGTGTGGGTGATCGCGCCCGCCGCGGTCGGGTCCGACGGGTACTCGATCCGGATTCGGGAGACTATCGGGCTGCCGTCGGCCTGCACCGCCACGGGCAGGTTCGCCCCGAGCCGCGTCGCCGTCGTCGTGACGTCGCCCGCCCAGCCGGCGTCCACGAACGAGTAGCCGAGACGGAAGATGAGCCCGTCGCCGGACTCGGGATCGGCCCCCGGCTGCAGCGACGGGAAGGTCTGGAAGGGAAGCTCGATGGCGTTACCGCGGTTGTTGATGCCGTACAGCAGCTTGCGGTTGCCGCGGGCCGTGTCGACCGGCTTGATGATGAAGAACGGCGCGCTGAACTCGACCATTCCCCGCTCGTTGCGGGGGGCGCGGTCCAGGTTGACGATCACCGCGTTGAGCGGGTCGTCCGGGTCGACCTCCATGTGCACGGTGCCGTCGAGACGCTCGAACGCACCGGCGTCACCGAACACCTTGCCGCCGGCATAGGGCGCCGTCCGCTCCACTTCGATGCGCACCACCCGCGCGTCGGCCGGCGTCACGGCCTGGGCGGCGAGCAGACCCGCCAGAACCACGAACGGGAATGTATGTCTCATCACGCGCCTCTCCCCTGTCCGGTTTCTGCGTTGCAGTCGCCACTATATTCCAAGGCGGTTGCGCGGCCCCCGCGCCGGATGCGACGCCGTGGATGTCGCAGGCCCAACCTACCGTTCGCCCGGGTGGGGCATGCGGTAGCCGACGGCGCGCTGGTTGAAGATGTAGGCCGGCTCGGCCGCGTCATCGCCCAGCTTGGCGCGCAGGTTCTTGACCGCGGCCCGCAGGCGTTTGGTGTCGGCGGGGCCCCTGGCGCCCCAGACCTGGCGCAACAGCACCTCGTGGGTCGCTACCCTTCCCGCGTTGACCGACAGCACGCGCAGCAACTCGTACTCGATGGCCGTCAGCTCCAACATGCGGTCGGCCACACGCACCCGGCGGCGGTCGTAGTCGATGGTCAGCTCCCCCAGCACGAACGTTTCGGGGTCCGCGCGCCGGCGCAGCGCGGCGCGAACCCTCGCCGTCAGCTCCATCGGCGAGAAGGGCTTGACGATGTAGTCGACGGCGCCCGTCTCCAGGGCCCTGGCGATCGTCTCGTCCCTGCCGTAGGCGGAGATGAAGATGACCGGCAGGTCGGTCAGCTCGGGGACCTGCTGCATCAGCTCGATTCCATCGGGCCCCGGCAACAGCAGGTCCAACAGGACCAGCTCGGGCGTGTGCGTCCTGATGAGGACGGGCAGCTCCCGCGCATCGCCGGTGACGACCGGGGCGTAGCCGGCGCCGGCGAGCGTCTCCCGAGCGTACCGGAGCATCTGCGGGTCGTCGTCGACCACGAGGATTCGCTTCTGCGCCTGGCCCGGCTGCGAAGAGCCGGAACGGTCCTGGACGAGGTCGGCCGCCGTGCCGCTGCCGGCCCCGTCGGCCACCGGAATCGTGAACGTGAACCGCGTTCCCTCCCCCGCGCCGCCGCTCTCGGCCCAGATGCGGCCCCCGTGGGCCTCCACCAGGCCCTTGCAGATGGCTAGGCCCAGGCCGGTCCCGGCCGCCCCCCGTTCCCGCTCGCCTCCGGAGACGCCCGCGTGCTTCTGAAACAGGTGCGCCAGCCGGTCCGGCGGCACGCCCGGGCCTTCGTCGGACACCGAAATACCGACGTGGACGCCGTCGCGCGCCGCGGCGACGCGGATGGGAGACGACACGGGCGAATGCCTCGCCGCGTTGGAGAAGAGGTTGTTCAGGACCTGGACGATCCGCTGCCGGTCGGCCATCACCCGGGGCAGGTCGGGCGGCAGGTCGATGCGGACCGCATGCCTCCCGCCACCGCTCAGGAACGTGTTCCTGGCCTGATCCACCAGAACCGCCGCGTCCGACGGCTCGGGCGCGACCGACAGCGTCCCCGTCTCGATGCGGCCGGCGTCCAGCAGCTCGCTGATCAGGCCGAGCATGCGGTTGGCGTGCTGGTCGATGATCCGGTGGAACTCGTGCACCTCGGCGGGGTCCAACCCCGGCGCGGCGCGCAGCAGTGCGGTGGTCGAGCCGAGGATGGAGGTCAGCGGCGCGCGCAGCTCGTGGCTGACCATGGCCAGAAACTCGGTGCGCTGCCGCTCCAGCTCCTCCAGCGGCGCGAGGTCCTGCAGCGTGACGACCAGCGACTCGACACCGTCCGCCGAGTGGATCGGCGTGGCGTTGATCAGCGTCCTGACGCTCCGGCCGTCCGGGACGGACAGCACGATCTCCTCGGCGCGCACCGTCTCGGGATGGTTGAAGTGTCGCACCAGCGGCAACTCGCCGAGGGCGACCACTCGTCCATCCGCCCGGTGGCAGGTAAGCACCGGCAGCAACTCCTCCGCCGGGCGGCCCGGCGTGCGGAGACCTTCGACAATCCGCCTCGCCTCGTGATTGACCGACACGAACTGGCCGGTCCTGGCATCGAGGACCACGACGCCCACCGGCGAGGTCTCGATCAACGCCTCCAGGTCCGCCCGGGTCCGTCGTTCGTCGCGGTGCGTGCGGGCGTTCACGATGGCCGTCGCCGCCTGGGAGGCGAACAGCATCGCCACCTCTTCGTCCTCGCCCGTGAACTCTCGCCCGCCCTCCTTGTCGCTGAGGAAGAACGTGCCGACGTGCTCGCCCCGGTGGCGCATCGGCGTTGCCAGCATGGTGTTCGGGGGTATCAGGTCGGAGTGAAACCCGAGCGAACGCACGTAGGCGGACAGATTGCGCAGTCGCAGCGGTCCCGGCAGGTTCCGCAGGTGCTCGAAGAGCCGCGGCCCGTCGGGCCAGTCGATCAGTTGCCGGCGGAATTCGGCCGCCACCCCGGAGGTGATGAAGTCCTGGACCTGCCCCGCTCGATCGACCGTGGTGAGCAGGCCCATCCCGACCCCGGTCAGCGTGCGGGCGCTCTCGACGATCTCGCGCAGGACGGTGTCCGGGTCCAGGCTTCCGCTGATGCGCAGCATGGCCGCGATCAGCTCGGAAGTGCGGTTCCGTGAATTCTCCATCGGTCACCAGCCCTGTCGGATCGACAGTGAACCACGCCGCGGGTCATCCTCTCGCCACGACTGGAATAGCGAAAATTTCACACACATTCCGCGCATTGAGGACACATCCTTCACATTGGTTCCGCTAAGGTTACCAACGAGAACGCGCGAAGGCTTCGCAACCGCAAGGAACGCATGTTCCCGCGGCGTGTGCGGACCCATTGGGCGGGAAGTCGAGAGGTCGGGCAGCCGCTGCTGCCGTGAGGTTCCGAGTCCATGAAGCGAACAACAAGACCAGGATCGGGACCGAAAGCTACGCGGTGGCGGGTCGTCCCGATGCTGGCCGTGCTCGCGACGGTATGGACGTTGCCGGCGGCCGGCGCGGCCGCGAAGCCGCAGGACTCCGCCCCGCAGGAACAGGTCGAGAAACGGACGGACGCGCTGGTCGAAGAGCTGGGCCGCGCGCTGGGGATGACGCCGGCCGAGATCGAGGCGCTGGGGATGTCGCCCGCGGAGATGCGGCGGCTGCTCGCCGGCTTCACGGAGGAGACGGTGGTGGTCGGCTCCCGCGCGCAGCCGCGCAGCGCCACCGCGTCGGCGGTGCCGGTGGACGTGCTCTCGGCCACCGACCTGGTCAGCCAGGGGGCGGGGGACCTGAAGGACCAGCTCCGCACCATCATCCCGTCGTTCAACACCAACACCCAGCCGATCAGCGGCGGCTCGACGGTGGTCCGCCCCGCCATGCTCCGCAACCTGGCCCCGGACCACACGCTGGTGCTGGTCAACGGCAAGCGCCGGCACCGCTCGTCGATAGTCGACTGGCACGGCGGCAACGGCGTGGCGTTCGGCTCGCAGGGCCCGGACATCTCGGCCATCCCCGCGATTGCGCTGCGGCAGGTCGAGGTATTGCGCGACGGCGCGGCGGCCCAGTACGGCTCCGATGCGATCGCCGGCGTGATGAACTTCCAGCTCAAGGACGCCCGTGCCGGCGGCTCGGTCGAGCTGAACACCGGGATGTACCAGGCCGGCGACGGGGAATCGACGCAGTTCGCCGGCAACGTCGGCCTGCCGCTCGGCGCCACCGGGTTCGCCAACCTCAGCCTGGAGTACGGCAACGCGAACCCGACCGACCGGGCCGCGCCGCGGCGCGACGCGATGGCGCTGATCGCGGCCGGCAACACGCACGTCCCCTCCGACCACCCGCAGGTCTGGGGCGACCCGGCCGTCGACAACGACCTGAAGGCGTTCGGCAACTTCGGCTACACGCTGCCGGCCGGCGTGCAGGCGTACGCCCACACCAGCTACGCCACCCGGAAGGTGACCTACGGCATCTTCTTCCGCAACCCGAACACGCGGCTCGGCGTGTTCAGCAACGACGGCGGCCGCACGCTGCTGGTGGGCGACGTGCTCGCGGCGGGCGGCATGGGCTCGGCCGACTGCCCGACGGTCGCCGTCACCGACCTGGTGCCGGACGCGGTCGCTCTTCGGCAGGTGGCCGACGACCCGAACTGCTTCACGTTCCAGGAGCTGTTCCCCGGCGGCTTCACGCCGCAGACCGGCGGCACGGCGACCGAGGCGTCAGTGGCCGGCGGGGTGCGCGGCTTCACGGCCGGCGGCTTCAACTGGGACCTGAGCGGCTCGGTCGGCATGCACCGGACCGACTTCTTCATCCGCGACACCATCAATGCATCGCTCGGCCTGATGTCGCCCAACGCGTTCGACGTCGGCAGGAACAGCCAGCGGGACGTCAGCCTCAACGTCGACGTGTCGCATGCGGTCAGCGAGCGGGTCAACCTCGCCGCCGGCGCGGAATGGCGCGACGAGCGGTTCGGCCTGCGCGCGGGCGACCGCGCGGGCTGGATGGTGGGCCCGTACGCGGCGCAGCGCTTCATGGCCGGCTCCAACGGCGTCTTCGCCTACAGCCCGGCGCAGGCGGGCACCTGGAGCCGCCACAACGTCGCGGCCTACGGCGACCTGGAGGTGACCGACCCGGGCGACGCGTGGACGCTGGGCGCGGCGGTGCGCTTCGAGGACTTCGAGGACTTCGGGACGACGGCGAACGGCAAGCTGTCGGGCCGCGTCGGCTTCGTGCGCGGCAGCGTGAGCACCGGGTTCCGGGCGCCGACCCCCGGGCAGCAGCACGGCTTGAACATCCATAGCTGGTTCGACCCGACGGTGGGCGATCTGGTCAACAACGCGGTCATCCCATCGGTCTCGCCGGTGGCGCTGTTGCGCGGGGGCGCGCCGCTCGAGCCCGAGGAATCGATCAACTACACCGGCGGCGTCGTGTTCGGCGGCGGTCCCTTCACGCTGACGGCCGACTACTTCCGCATCGACGTGTCCGACCGGATCGGCATCACGAGCAACTTCGTCCTCACGCCCGCGGAGATCGCGGCGGTCGTTGCCGGCGGATTCGAGGCGGCGGAGAGCGTGCGGAACTACCGGTTCTTCACCAACGCCTTCGGCACGACGTCGCAGGGCGTCGACATCGTCTCCACCTGGACGCCGCTGGCGCTGCGCGGGAACACGGTCATCAGCGCCGTCTTCAACCACACCGACACCGAGGTGACGGACAACGACAAGGGTCTGCTCGACGGCCGGCGCATCGCCGAGTACGCCTACGCCCTGCCGCGCACCCGCTGGAACGCCGGCGTCACGCAACGCCTCGGGCGGGCGAGCCTGCTGGGCCGCCTCAGCTACTACAGCGGCTGGTACGACTACGACAGCGGGCGCCGGCAGATCTTCGATCCGTCCGGCGGCCTGGAACAGGGCTTCTTCGAGGGCCGGCCGATCGTCGACCTGGAGCTGACCGTGGATCTGGGCCGGGGCACGACGCTGGCCGTCGGGGGACAGAACGTCTTCGACACCTACTCGCAGGTGTCCGTCCTCGCCAATGCGGTCGGCGAGCAGTACAGCGAGTACATCCCGTGGGGCTACAGCGGCGCCTACTACTACGTGCGCATCGGCTACGACTGGGGCGGTTGAGCCGCCGCCGGCTCCTACCGGGGACGTTCCCGGAATCGGGTCTCGGTGCAACTGACGAAGTCGATGACCCCCGCCAGCTCCCGTTGCAGGGCCCGAAACTCGTCGTCGCCCATGAGGATCTCGCTGAAGTCCCGGCGCATCCCGGGATCGGCGTGCCGTTCGCTGAAGAGGATCTGGTCGACGGGCCGCTCGATGTTCTGGGCGCCGGTTATCCAGCGACCCGTTTGCACCGTCATCTCCGCGCCGGGGTAGTTTCTCTGGACCAAGTCGTCCATGTCCCGCGCGAGCGTGCGGGCGGCGTCATTCCGTCCCGGCTGGATGTTGCAGATGCGCCGGAAGACGAACGCGCCTTCGTCCTGCGGTGCGGCCTCCGCCTTCACGGCCCCGGCGATGCCGAGCAGCATGGCGGCGACGATGACGGTTCTCATGGAGTGCTCCCTCGCGGTGTCGTCTCGATTCTAGTTCGGCGGAGATGTCGATGCGGACGTTCAGTCCCGGCGTGGCGGCCAGCTTCCGGTCCCTGCTCGTGCGAGGCTTACGGCAGCGCCAGCGCGACGAGCTGCTCCCGATCGGCTCCGCCGCCGACAGCCAGGACGATGTACTGCCGGCCGTCCGCCAGGTAGCTGATCGGCGCGGACGACGACCGGGCGGGCAGCTCCATCTCGAGCAGCTCGTAGCCGGTGTCCTTGTCGAACGCGCGCAGCCGGTTCGACTCGATGCCCTGGCCGATGAAGAGCAGCGTCTTCGTCAGCAGGGGGCCGCCGCCCTTCTCGTAGCTGCCGAGCGGGGGCAGGTCCATGCCGCGCAGCGCTTCGTGATCCCGCGGGCCGTCGCCCAGCGGCACGCTCCAGAGCTTCTCGCCCGCGTTCATGTCCAGCGCCGCGAGCTGCGAGTAGGGCGGCTTGAAGAGAGGGAGCCCGCGCGGGCCCGGCAGGTTGCTCACCTGCGGGCGTATCGTCAGGTCAGAGTTCGCCGGATCGCCGGGCTCGAGCACGACGAACGAGAAGTGCGCCCAGCTCGGCACGTAGAGCCGCCCGGTCTCCGGATCGAAGGCGGCGCCCCACCAGTTGGCGCCCCCGCTCCAGCCCGGCCGCACGATGTTGCCGCCCAGCGCCGGCGGTGTGTAGAGCGGGCCGGCAGTGTGCCGCCGGTAGATCTCCAGCGCCTCGGCCCGCAGCTCGTCCGTGAAGTCGATCAGGTCCTCTTCCAGTGAGCCGTTGGTCAGGTAGAGCGGCGGCTTCGTCGGATACGGCTGCGTGGGGGAGGTGCGCTCGCCCGGCACCGTCGACGGCGGGACCGGACGCTCCTCGATGGGCCAGACCGGTTGGCCTGTGGCCCGGTCGAAGACGAACGTGAACCCCTGCTTGGTGATCTGCGCGACCGCCTTGATGGGCCGCCCGTCGACCGTGATGTCGATCAGGTTCGGCGCCGCCGGCAGGTCGTAGTCCCACACCGCGTGGTGCACGAACTGGAAGTGCCAGACCCGCTCGCCGGTCTCGGCGTCGAGGCAGACCAGCGAGTTGGCGAACAGGTTGTCGCCGGGGCGGTGGCCGCCGTAGTAGTCGGTGACCGGGGAGCCGACCGGCAGGTAGACGTAGCCGAGCTCCGGGTCGGCGCTCATGTTCGACCAGACGTTGGCCCCGCCCGACCACTTCCACGACTCGTTGCCCCAGGTCTCGTTGCCGAACTCGCCGGGCTGCGGAATCGTGTGGAAGATCCACTTCATCTCGCCGGTGCGGACGTCGTAGCCGCGTACGTGTCCCGGCGGCGCCTCCTTGCGGCCACGGCCCTCCGTGATCGCCGAACCGACCACCACCGTGTCGCCGGCCACGAGCGGGGCCGAGCTGACCGCGTACTGGCTGGTGTCGATGATGCGGCCGAGTCCCCGCGTCAGGTCGACCCGGCCGTTCCGGCCGAACTGCGGATCCGGCTTGCCGGTCTTGGCGTCCACGGAGACCAGCCAGGTCCTCCCGCCGGCATAGAGCAGCCGGGCATCCTCGCCGTCCGTCCAGTAGGCGAGCCCCCGCGTCAGGAAACCGTGCACGGCGGGGCGGCCGTCCAGGTAGAGGCCGGGGTCGTAGCTCCAGATCGTCTCGCCGGTCGTTGGGTCGATGGCCGCGACCTGCCCCAGGTTGGTGGTGGCATAGAGCACGCCGTCGACCACCAGCGGCGTCACCTCGTAGGCGTAGGTGCGGAACCGCTGCCCGTCGCGGATGACCGGGTTCTCGGCGCGCAGCTTGTCGTCGACCGACGTCCAGGTCCACGCGATGCGAAGCTGGCCGACGTTGTCCGCCGTGATCTGGTCGAGGGGCGTGTACTTGGTGTGGCCGGGATCGCCGCCATAGAAGCGCCACTCGTGCGGGTCGGCGCCGGCCTGGGCGGGCGCTTCCGGGGGCGCCGCCGCCATGGCGATCGCGAAGAGCAACCCGACCGCGAAACGCGCCGCCGTCGGCGAACCAGTCCAATGCATTGGCTACCCCTCGAAGGTTCCCGCTTGCAGGACTCATTCTAAGCGGAGGGCGCTCGTCCCCCGCGCAATCCGAGGAAATCGCGGCCGCCGCCGAGCCGGTTGGGCGAGCGGCGTCAGGGAGCGGCTCGCGTCCAGCGTCCGCGAATCGTGATGCTGTTCGTCGCGCCGGGCAGCGTCAGATCGAAGACCTCCTCGAAGCTGCGTGCATCTGTCCGCGTCACCGTGAGCGTCGCCCGCGTGCTGCGCGCGTTTTCCGACGCCTCGAGGACGAACACCATGCGTCCGGGCGGCGTGGACGTCTCGTCGAGGACGAACGTGTTCACGAACCCCTCGCTGTTGAACTGGCGCAGGACGTATGTGCCGCGGTCATTGTCGTAGCTGACCACGGTCCAGTCCTCGTGGTCGTCGCCATCGGGCAGGCCGTCCTGCGGAGGGAAGACCGATCTGTTTCGTCCGAGCAGATAGCGATCCTGCAGTACCAACTCGTACGTGCGCTCGCCGCTGCCGTCGCCGAACGTGGCGGTCTCCTCGCTGGTCCACGCGCCGATGAAGAACTCGAACGCGGACCAGCGATCCGGTGTGCCGGCCTGCTGGCCGGCTGCGGGAACGGCGATGGACGCGAACAGCAACGTGGTCACGATGGCTCTCATGGAATCCTCCCGGGTAGACATGGTCGAGCGATGGGGCTGACGGTACCGCGCCGGTCAGGCTCGGGATTGTAAGGAATCGACAGGCTGGCAGCTTGCGCCGTGGAACGGTGCAGACCTCCTGGCCAAACCCGGTTGGGCGGCAATCGGAGGCCGTGGCGGGACCTCGGCGGTCGCGTTCGGCGACGATTGTCGGGCTACTCGACGTCGAGCGCCGACACGCGCGGGCTGGCCGCGAACTCGCCCGGCGTCATGCCCGAGAAAGCCCTGAACTCGTGGATGAAGTGGGCCTGGTCGTAGAACCCGGCGTCGTGGGCCACCCCGGTCAGCCGGGCGGCCGGGGCGTGCCGCAGGCGCCGGCACGCGCGCAGGAACCGCGCCAGCCGCGTCAGGTGCTTCGGCGTCATGCCCAGGGCGGCGGCGAACGTCCGTTCGAGACCCCGCTGGCTGACGCCCAGCGACCCGGCGATGCGATCGATGCGCAGCGGCGCGCGCGTCCGCCACAGCGCGCGGACGAGCGCCGAGACGTCCTGCTTCCGGTGGATGTCGAGACGCCGCCGCAGAAACGCCTGCACCGCGCCGGCCCGATCCTCGTCGGTCGCGGCCGTCGCAATCCGGTCTTCGACCGCGCGGACGTCGCGGCGGGGCCATACCTCGTCCGCGGGCGTGGCGCGATCCCCGATGTCGCGCATCGGAACCCCGAAGAAGTGGTGCGCGCCCCACGGATGGAACCGTACCGAGACGAATCCGCCGGCGCCGGCCGGCTGGATCTCGACGTAGCGGCCGATCTGGGAGACCAGCAGGCTGACAGGTTGCGCCGCGGCGTCCGCGCCCACGAAACGCATCGTGAACGGACGGCGGTAGTGGAAGATCGCCTCGACGACGCCGTCCGCCACGATCCGCTCCGGCCCGCCGAACAGGGCCGCGCGGTCGCATTCGAACAGCCAGATCTGCCGGACGTAGGGAGCGAGCGCGTCGTCGACGGGAAACTCGCGGTACCGTATCGGCACGATGCCGCATGGTAACCCGGTCGACAGCGTAAGCCTGACGGTGGCGTGGTCGACTACGCGGTACGACGAGGCGACCGCGTCACTCCTGCCGCAGGACAGTCATCGGATCGAGCTGCGCCGCGCGCCGCACCGAGGCGAGCGTGGTCGTGAGACCGACGAGTGCAACGACCACCGCTCCCGGCGCGAGCAGCAGGAACTGGAAGACCCATTCGTTTCGGCCGCCGGTGTCCCAGCCGGCGATCCAGGTGCTCCAGGCCGCGATGCCGGCGACGCCCGCGACGGTCCCCATCGCGAGATGACGGATCGCTCGCCAGAGCACCAGCCAGCTCACCTGCGCCGGTTGTGCGCCGAGCGTCATCCGGATGGCGATTTCGCGAAGACGCTGCTGGACCGCGTGCGAGGTCACCGCGTAGAGGCCCGCCGTCGACAGGATGAGGGCAATCAGCGCAATGGTCCACAGCGTCGCCTGGGCCGTGCGACCGTTCCAGGAGGCGCGGTGGAGGGCCTGCTCCAGGGTGGCCACCCGGAACAGCGGGAGATCCGGATCGAGCTGCCGGACCGTTTCGCGAACCCGGGACGCTGCCGCCGTCGGATCGCCCGGCGAACGAACGACGAGCGTCGCCGTCCGGGGCGGGTCGGCGCGGTACGGAAGATAGACCAGCGGGTCGGGGCTGCCGCGCCCGAGACGTTGCCGCAACGTCGGCGCCACACCGACGATGGTCAACCAGACAGCCTGCGGGTCGCCCGCCTCCGGCGCCTCCGTCACGAGCCGGATGCGGCGGCCGAGCGGCTCCTCGTCCGCGAAGTGGATCTCGACGAACCGCGCGTTCACGATGGCGGCGCTCGATTCCGGCGCCCCGTCGCGCTCGGAGAAAGGCCGTCCCCGCAGCAGCGGCACGCCGAGGGTGTCGAAGTAGCCCGGCCCGGTCGCCAACGTCAAGACGGTCGGCAGTACTTCGGCCGGCGCCGCCGGGCGCTGGTCGATGATGACCTGGCGTTCCGTCGTTCCGCCGCGTCCGCCGCCCGGCAGGGCGTTGACGATCGCCGCCGTAGTCCCCCCGCGGGAGCCGAGCCGATCGCGCACGTCCTCGAAGAACGCGGCGCGCGCCGCGGGTGTCTCGTACCGGCTGGTCGTCAGGTTCACCTGCGCGGTCAGGACACCCGACGGGTCCAGCGCGGCGAACGTGCGTTGCGCATCGATGAAGCTGAGCACGGAGCCGGAGACCCCCGCCAGCAGGATGAGCGTCAGGCCGAACTCGGCCGTCAGGAACACACTGGTCCAGCGGCTGGTGGTCCGGCCCGCGCCGGTGCGCGCGTCGTGCCTGAGCGACCCGCCGCCGGCGCGTGACACCGCAAGGGCCGGGATCAGACCGAAGAGAAACACGGTGGCGCAGCCGATGCCGCTCATCGCGGCGAACACCGGGATGTCGAAGTCGAAGGTGATCCAGTACCCGAGCATGCCGTCGGGAATGGCGTTGTCGAGCGCCCGCAGACCCAGCATGGCGAGACCGCTGCCCACCAGCACGCCGAGAGACGCCAGCAGTGTGCTCTCGATCAGCAATTGCCGGATGACGCGCCACCGGCTGGCGCCGAGCGACATCCGCACCCCGATTTCATGGCCGCGCCGCGCCGCCTGCATGAGCAGCAGGTTGGCGGCGTTGGCGCAGGCGATCAGGAGGACCAGCGCGCCGGCCGAGAGGAACGCGAACCACGTCGGGTCGCTTGCATCGCTGCCGACGAACCGCTCGGGAACGGTCACCGCCACGTGGCGAACGTCGTCGTGGGTCTCCGGGTGGTCGCGTGCGAGCACGGCCGTGAGCGCGTCGATCTCGGCCGCCGCCCGCGCGACGGTAGCGTCATGGGCCAGCCGGCCGATGACCTCGAAGCCGCGAGCGTCCCTGGGTTGATGCTCCAGCCCCGCGATCTGGGACACCGGCTGCCACAGGTCGGCCAGTCGCGGAAACCGGAAGCCGTCGGGCATGACGCCAATCACGGCCGCCGGCTCGCCGTCGATGCGGATCACGCGACCCACCACGCCCGGATCACCGCCGTATCGATCGCGCCACGCGTGCGCGGCGAGGATGACCACTCGTTGGGCGCCGGGTCGATCGTCGGCGTCCCGGAAGTCGCGGCCGAGAATCGGCGTTTCACCGAGGAGGCCGAGACCGGATGCCGAAATGAAAACCCGCTCGAATCGCGCCGGCGCCAGGTCGTCGTCGCCAATCGCGACCGGCCCCGCGCGGTAGGCCGCCAGGGCGCTGAAGGACGTCGTCGCATCACGAATATCCTCGAAGTCGGCGTACGAGACGCCTCCCCGCCGGGCGCGCGCGTCGCGCGTCGAGATGTGCACGACGCGCTCCGGGTCGTCGATGGGCAGGCTGCGCAAGGTGATCGCGTAGAACATCACGAAGAACTGCGTCGTGACGCCGATCCCCAGCGCAAGAACCGACACGGTGACGAGGGTGAACGACCGATTCCTCGCGAGGAGACGTGCAGCGAAACGGACGTCCCGCCAGGCGTCTGCGAGCCACCGCAGTCGACGCGCGTCGCGGCACAGCTCCTTGACCTGATCGAGCCCCCCGAAGTCGAGTCGCGCGCGGCGGCGCGCCTCGGTTTCCGGCATCCCGGTCCGGACATGATCGGCCACCTGCCGTTCGACGTGGTCGCGCAACTCGGCGTCGAGCCGATCCTCGAGGCCGTCACGATCGCGTAGCCGCCGCCACCAACTCAACGCGCACCTCCGCTATACCTCATCCTTCTACATGTATAGGATAACCTGTAGAAGGTCAAGGCATAGCGCCGGCGACGGCTGGAGGTCCGCGTGTGTCTCACGCGAGGCAGGCCATCGCGGGGCGGTGTGGCCGCCGTACTCGAGGAGGGCTGACAGAGGTGCGGTTCCTGAGCCGGTTGCGCCAACGACTCCACGTGCTGTTCAACCGACGGCACGACCGGGAGCTGCAGCGCCATGACCTCTTCGCGTTCCGCCACGCCGAGGACCTGCTCCAGGACCTTCGCGGCGCCCTCCGCTACTTCGGCCGCAACCGCGTCTTCGTCTTCACGGCGGCGCTGGTGCTCGCGCTCGGCATCGGCGGGGCGACGGCCGTCTTCAGCGTCAGCGAGACGCTGCTGCTCCGCCCGCTCCCCTACCGTGACGGCGACCGGCTCGTCGCCCTCCGCAGCTACCGCCCGCTCGACGACTTTCCGTTCACCCGCGCGGCCGGCGGGACGCTTGTCGACTGGCAACGGCAGGCGACGTCGTTCGACGCCGTCGCCGGCTACCGTTGGGGCTCGCTCGACGTCATCGACGGCGTACGCAGCCATCGGTTGAGCGGGTTGGCGGCGACGCCGGAGTTCTTCGACGTGTTCGGCGTCGCGTTGAACGGGCGCGCCTTCGCCGCCGCCGATCGCGGCGCCGGCGCGCTCGTGCTCGGCCACGACGCCTGGCGCGGCCTGTTCGGTGCGGACGACGCACTCATCGGCGGAACGCTCGATTTGCATGCCCGGGATCTCTCCCGGGTGGGACCTACTCGATTCGTCGTGCTCGGCGTCTCGACCACGCCGGTGCGGTTCCCTCCCCTCGAAGCCGACTTCGAGCTCGGCGTCGGCACCGTCATCGACACCATTGATTTCTGGTGGCCGATGTACCTCGATCCGACCGACTCGCGCGACGCCGAGGATCGCCTCATCAACGTCGTGGCAAAGCTGCGGCCGGGGGTGACCGTCGCGCAGGCGCAGGCCGAAATGGACGCCATCGCGCGTCGGCAGGCCGAGGAGCACCCGGAGGCGCACGAAGGCTGGGAAGTGCGCGTCGTGCCGTTGCGCCAGCAGATGGCCGAAGGTTCGCGCGAGGGTGTCCTGCTGCTGTCGGCCGCGACCGGCCTGCTGCTGCTGATCGCGTGCGCCAATGTGGGGACGCTGCTGCTCGCGCGGGGAATCGCGCGGCGTCGAGAGGTCGCAATCCGCGCGGCGCTCGGCGCGGCGCGCTGGCGGATCGCGCGGCAGTTCCTGATCGAAGCGACCGTCCTCGCCGTCGGTGCGGGCGCTCTCGGCGTCCTCTTCGCGTCGTGGGCCATCGAGCTGGCGCGACCGTGGCTGCCGCGAAGCCTGCCGGCCCTGGAGGAGATGACGATCAATCCGTCGGTGCTCGCGTTCGCGATGGCGAGCGCCGGGCTCACCGCCGTTGTCACGGGCGTCGTCCCCGCGCTGCGCGCGGCGAGGGCTCGCGGCGAGCGACTGACCGGGCGCGAGGCGCGCGGCACGACCGACGGCGCCCGGACGCGCCTGGTCGGCGTGCTGGTGGCGGCGGAAGTGGCGCTGACGGTGGTCCTGCTGTTGGGCGCCGGGCTGCTCGTCCGCAGCGCCTTGCGCGCGGCGCAGATGGAGCCGGGGTTCAACCCGGCGAACCTGCTGACGATGACGGTGTCACTGCCGGAGAACAAGTTCGAGTGGGACCACAATGCCACCTTCGCCCGCGACGTGATGGACGCGGTCCGGCCTCTGCCGTCGGTGACCGGCGCGGCGGTGGTCCAGGGCATCCCGATGGGCGACGGGGGGTTCTTCGGCAACCGGCCCATCGAGGGGTACGTCACGCCGCCCGGCGCCGAGGATCCGGTCTATCGCCTGCGTGTCGTCAGCCGCGGGTACTTCGAGACGATGCAGATCCCGATCCTCTCGGGCCGAGAGTTCGCGGCGCGGGACGACGTGGGCGAGCGGGGGTTCAACCGCACCATTCTGGTGAGCGAGTCGTTCGTGCGGCGCTACTGGCCGGGGCAGAACCCGCTCGGCAGGCGTATCGCCTCGGCGATCGGTACGCCGGACTGGTGGATGACGGTGGTCGGCGTCGTGGGCGACGTCCGATACACCGGTCTCGAAGCGGCGCCGACCGAAGAGGTCTACCTGCCGGCGGGCCTCTACCCGCAAGCCTCGATCACGCTGGTCGCGCGAACCGTCGGCGAGCCGCTCGATGAACTGTCGGAGGTGCAGGCGCGCATCCGCGACGTCGACCCGCACGCCTTCGTCACCGACGTCCGGTCGATGGACGAGGTGATCGCCGGCTCGCAGGCCGAGCGGCGGGCCGGGGCGCTGCTCGTGGCGGCCTTCGGCCTGCTCGCGCTCGTGCTGGTCATCGCCGGCGTCTACAGCGTCATTGCGCAGGCTGTCGTCCAACGCGTGGAAATGGCAAGTTGAAAAGGGACCCCCGTGGCAACGTGAAAAGGGACCCCC
>VXME01000139.1 GCA_009861545.1 Acidobacteriota bacterium
CCGGGCCCATTCCATGCCCGTATCTATTGACGAATCACCCCGTAAACGAAGACCTGTCTTCTTCCTCTGCCATCGCACTCTCATCGTCCCGGAGTGACCGCGGAAACTGGCTGACAATAGAGCGCGCGGCACCGAGCATAGAGGCCGTGGGTTTAGCTTGCACTAGTATCTGACGCTGCTTCCCGTCTCCCAGTCCGAATGCGGAATCTAGCCTGCGGATCTCTATCCAAGTGCCTCCGGACATCGTGCACCAGAATGCCCTTCTCGACAAGTCCCATTAGTAGCTTCTTTGCACTTGGCCAGGTTCTATTCGTCAAACGCTGGATATGACTGACGCTAACGTCTCCATCCTCCACGGCACAGTTCACAGCCCGGCGTTCATCAGCAGTTAAGCTGTCAAAGAGCGCCTCTCCGATGGCGCGTCCCACACCGGAATCTACCCAAACCTTGCGTTGCTTTACGTCATTCCTTAATGTAACTCGAACCATGGCATGTCCCGCCTCAAGCTGGGAGAATTCAGGCGCAGGCAATTCCATGTCCGCCATGGTTTGACGAATGCGCCGTGTCCCTTCGTGGGCACACTGCACGTAGTCAAGGTATGCGAGTGCCCCCATCAACGTGGGGTTTCTCGGATGGTGCATTTCGTAGATGTTCTCTGGAGTAACGAAGGGCGGGAACCCGCCCGGGCTCTCAACGACGAGGCGGTCATCGAACATCTTTACAAAGACATCCATATTGCGCAGCCCGTAAGATCGATGGACGCACGCATTCACTACAGTCTCGTACCACGCGAGCCGCGGATATTCGCTAACCGTCACGAACTTCCCGTCCGGGCCAAGTCTCGAGAACTCTCGCAACTGCGCGTCGAGAATGTTTGCAGCTTCGACGATTAAGTCCGGGACGTTGCCTGTAATCCACAAGTTCTTCGTCGCGTTGAAGCGTTCTCCTGTACCCTCATGCTCACCCTCGAATCGAAGAAACCTGATCCGACAACCCGGAAACTCATCTGTGGGGTCAGCGGCGAATAGCAAAGCGCACGCGACATTCGGCACAAATCGGCTGCTCCCCCGCTTTCCTAGATGAAGCAGCTCCATCACATCCTCCGGTGAATGATCATTCCATCCGTTTCTCGTGCAAACGCGCGCCGCGAAGCGCTCTATCGCCTCGCCATTAAATCCGTCCGGGTAGGAAACGCGGCTCGGCTCACGCTCCAAGCTAATCTGTCCCTTATCGGCTTCTATCTCGCGCATTTCAAGATGCGTAAGCTTGTGCTTAGAAGATCCAATCCGACTGTACGCGTCACCTCGAACATTGGCAACCAACTTGTCCTCGCGGTAGAGAACATGAAACAAGAGCAAGAAATCGGACTCTCCACGGATGTTTGTCGCCGGGATTCGTTTGCTCGTATACCGGGCATCTGGACAGTACAGGTAGCCTGCCCGCTCTAGCTTATTGAGGTTCTCGGCAGAAATGCTGCGACACCCCTCAACCTTCCCATCGTCGCTCATACCGATGACAAGCAGTCCACCACCAACCGTATTTGCCCACATCGAGAAATAGACATTCCCGAGGTGGTCAGCATGGATTCCAGCCGCCTTGCGCTCAAGCCTGCGATCCTCTTTCAACTCTTGAAGCAACTTGGCCGTGGCACCCCGGTATATGTCCTCAACCGACAAGAGCGCAGTGGGTTCGAATCCGAGCTCTAACTGTCTCATCGTTGCATCCGACATCTTTCCTCATTATACGCAGGATGCTCCTCAGGACGACGACGTGATCGGGGGCCGAGGCAAGGTTCGACGGGCTTGGGCGCCGACCACGGCAAGTGTCGACCACGCCGTGGGCGAATATCGCCGGCCGCGTGGGCGAGATGCAGACCATCAAGGCGACGGCAGCCGCAGCGCCGCCAGCGACCCCGGCAGACCCCGTCCCGCCACCTGCACCACGATGTACTGCGCACCCTCGTGCAGGTAGCCCATCATCCCGTACTGCCCCGAGGCGGGCAGCGCCACCGTGCCGAGCCGCTCGCCGGTGCGCTTGTCGAGCGCGTGCAGGCGCGGCAGGCCGGCGGTGCCCTCGGCGGTGACGAGCAATGTCTTGGTGACCATGGTGACCGGGTGCGCCGGCACGCCGGTGTTCGGCAGGTCCACGCCCTGCAGGGCCGGGTGGTTGCGGATGCGCTCCGGGGTGTCGCCGTTGGGCGTCTCCCAGAGGTGCTCGCCGGTGTTCATGTCGATGGCGACGATGCGGGCGTAGGGCGGCTTGTAGATCGGCAGGCCCTGCGGTCCGCGGAAGTCGCCGCGGTTGACGACCGCGAACTGGGAGTAGGTGCGGCCGGTGGTCTTGATGTCGTTCGGGGCGTCGATCAGCTCGCCCGGGACGATGTTCTCGGAGCGGCAGCCGCGCCGGGTCCCGACGTAGATGATGCCGGTCTCGGGATCCGCCGATGTCGGACCGTGGATGTTCGAGGCGCCGCTCGGGCAGCTCACGAACGAGCGCAGCCCGGACGGGTGCCCGCGCTGGATCGGCGGATTGAAGATTGGCCCGAGCCGGTAGTTCCGGATTATCTCCAGCGCTTCGGCCCGCAGCTCGGGCGTGAAGTCGATCAGGTCGTCCTCGGTCAGCCCCTGCATCTCGTAGGCGGCCGGGCGGGTGGGCATCGGCTGGGTCGGCGAAAGCTGCTCGCCGGGCACCTCGGACTGCGGCACCGGCCGCTCCTCGATGGGCCAGATGGGCTCGCCGGTCACCCGGTCGAAGGTGTAGGCCCAGCCCTGCTTGGTTGCCTGGACGACGATCTGCCGCGGGCGGCCGTCAACGGTCACGTCGAGCGCCACCGGCGCGGTCGGGTTGTCGAAGTTCCAGATGTCGTGGTGCACGGTCTGGAAGTGCCAGACGCGCTCGCCGGTCTGGACGTCGAGCGCGATGACGCTCGTCCCGAACAGCCCGTCGCCGGGCCGGAACCCGCCGTAGAAGTCGATGGTCGGCGGGTTGGTCGGCACGTAGACCAGACCCCGCTCGGCGTCGGCCGACAGCGGCGCCCACGAGGAGACGTCGCCGGTCCACTCCCAGGCGTCGTTCTCCCACGTCTCGTGCCCGAACTCGCCGGGGCGCGGGATGACGTGGAACTTCCACTTGTGCTCGCCGGTGCGGGCGTCGTAGCCGAGGATGTCGCCCGGCACGTTCTCGACGCGGGTCTGGTTGTAGCCCTGCTCGGCGGAGTTGCCGACCACGACCACCCCGTTGACCACGATCGGCGGCGACGAGCTGGTGATGTAGCCGAGCTCGCGCGGGATGCCGAAGTCCGGGTCGTAGGCGCCGTCCCAACTCTGCCAGGGGCCCCAGTCGGCGATGAGATCCGGCAGCATGTCGACCACCCCGGTCTGCGGGAAGCCGGGCAGCGGGACCGGGCTGCCCCAGTTCTCCAGCGGCCGGCCGGTCTTCGCGTCGAGCGCGTGGAGGAAGAAGGACGGGCTGATGATGTAGATCACGCCCCGGCCGTCGATCTCGGCGTAGGCCACGCCCTTGCCGTATCCCTGGCGCATGCCGCGGTCGAAGCGCGTGGTATGCGGCTCGCGGTGCGTCCAGAGCGTCTCGCCGGTGGCCGGATCGATGGCGACCACGGTGCGGCGCTCGCCGGCCACCGTATAGAGCACGCCGTCGACGTAGATCGGCGTCGAGCGCGAGACGCCCAGCACGCTCGACCCGAAGTTGTCGCCGCGCCAGACCCAGGCCACCTCCAGGTCCTCGAAGTTCTCGGCCGTGATCTGATCGAGTCCCGAGTAGCGGGTGTGCCCGGCGTCGCCCCCGATGTAGCGCCACTCGCCGGCCGGGGTCTCCGCCTGCGCGCCGGCCGGGACGGGAGTCAGCAGGACGCCGCTGACGGCGCCGGCGGCGACCGCGGCCGCGACGAGAAACCCGAGCGGGGTCCGGACGCTTGCGAACCGTGTCATCGAGCCCTTCATGGGGTCTGTCCTTCCTCGGATGCCCTGCGAACGACGCCGGACGACCGTCCCCGCATCGGCCGTGCGCCGGCCGGCACGTGTGCGCCCGCGGCTACGGCGCGGCCACGATCTCCAGCCCGCGGCTACGGCGCGGCCACGATCTCCAGCCCGCGCAACGCGGACAGGCTGGTCGGCAGGGCCGCCTCGCCGGCCGGATACCCGTTGAGCTGCAGGAGGTAGGCCACGACCCCCGCGTACTGCGCGGGCGTGAGGCTCCCCGGATCCCCTTCCGGCATCAGCGTGGCGATCGTGTCGTACAGGTCGGCGGCGCTCTGGCCCACCCAGGTCAGCCGGAACCGTCCGCCCGAGAACTCGTTCGTATCGTGGCAGGCGGAGCATACCCGCCGGAAGGTGGCCTCGCCGCGGGAGGCCTGGGACTCGGTGAACACACCGTCCAGAACCGAGCCCCCCGATTGTCCCGCCCCACCGTGCGCTGCGGGCGCCGCCGGGCGCTCCGCCGACTCGACCGCGGGCGCCGACGCCCATGCCGCCCAGATCAGGCCGACGCCCAGCACCATCCCGGCGGCCGGGGCGCGGCGCCGGCGGGCGCACCTGCCGTTTGCCGCCTGCATGCGAATCCACGCACTTGTCATCTCGTCCTCCCGAACGCCGAAGGGCTGAAGCTCCCGGGCATCATCCCCCATGCGAACGCCCGGCGCAACAGCCGGCGGCCTGCCCGCAATCCGCACGTCCATCGCGCAATCGCGTAACATAGGGCGCACCGGGGGCGCCGTTGACCAACAAGCAGGTTGCCGAACAGATCGGGGCGTTGGCCAGGCAGCTCGGCCGCATGGAAAAGCGACTCGAAGAAGTCGATCAGCGGCTGACCGCGCAACTCGGTGAGGTGATCCAGGAGCTGAAGGGTCACAACGAGAGACTCGCCAACGTCGAACGGGTCGTATCCAGGCTCGAGATCGACGTCAACATCGTCAAGCACGCGACGGTTCCCGAAGCGGTCCGGCCGGTGAGCATCCGCCGCAGCATCCAGAAACCCCCGACCGGCCCCTGACGGGATCCGCCGCGCGCGGCGCCCCCCGCGGGCCCCGCCCCGCGATATCGGTCTGCGCGGGGCGCCGCAGGCGGCGGTCGCGAGTCGCCTGCCGTCGATCTACGGCGCCGGGAAGCGCGCGATGCGGTCCCCCTCGGCGACCTGGCCCACCCAGATCTCGTCGCCCACGTCGATGGCCGCGGTGCCGAGGATCAGCAGATCGTTGGCCGGATAGTTGACGACCTCCTCGGCCGTCAGGGTGTCGAGGTCGATGCGCGTGACGCGGGAGCTGACCCCGTCGCAGTTGCCCTCGCGGATGCACTCGCCGATGGACGCCCGGGTCGGGCCGATGTGGCCGGCCGCGAGCAGCGTGTTGCCCGCGCCCCAGCGGACGTTGTCGATGAAGTGATCGACCGAAATCGGGTGCAGCTCGGGCGGGGTGCGGTTGCGCGACAGGCGGATGAGCGCCTGCGCGGCGTAGCCGCCCACGTAGTACCACTCGCCGTCGCGGGAGAGCTCGATGCCGTTGGGCCCGATCTCCTCGCTGCCGGGGACGCGGGTCCAGCCGGCGCCGGACTGCCACTCCCAGATGTCGCGCGTGGCGGGACTCGTGGCTGTGAAGCCGCCCTCGGGAAGCGCGACGACGGAGTTGAGGCCGATCCCCTCGGGCGCGACCGCGCAGCCGACCCAGGTGAGCGCCGGCTGCGACCCGCTCGCATCCAGCTCGAACACCTCGATCGATTCGCGCGCGCCGTGGCCGACGACCAACAGCGTGTGGCTGCCGCCGTCGCCGGGGCGCAGGTACAACCCATGCGGCCGGATATTCGACGTCACCGGACCGGGGCAGGCGCCGTACGTCGCCTGGTCATGCCGCGCGTCGGCCGTGGCCGGGAAGATGGTGACCACGCTGTTGTCGCGCGTGTCGACGGCCTGAATCGGCCCGTTGTTCACCATGTTGGGGACGATGACCCAGGGCGAATCGGGCACCTGGGCGAAGTCCTCCGGGCTGACCGGGCCGCAGATGAACTGCACGTCGCCGTCGGGCGCGCAGTCCTCCTGGGCCGTGGCAGGCGCCGGGGCGCCGGTGAGCAGCAAACCGATGATGGCCGCGCCGAGGATCGTGAATCTGGTCATGGTTCTCTTCTCTTCCTTGGTGTATGTCAGGGTTTCGCCGCGTGTTGGCTGTCTCGGTTTTGCGCGCGTGTCGCGTGTCGCGGTCACTCCGGGAGGGCAAAGACGAACAGATTGTTGTTGCTGCTCGGGCGCAGCTCCGGCGTCAGCTCCAGGAAGCGGCCGTAGCCAGTGCTGATGGCCACGTACTGGCGGCCGTCGACCGCGTAGGTGATCGGGAAGCCCGAGACCGGCGAGCCGAGGTTGATCTCCCAGAGGATCTCTCCCGTCGTGTCGTCGAAGGCCCGGAAGCGGCCGTTCACGTCGCCCCCGAACACGAGCCCGCCGCCGGTGGCGGCCAGGGCCATGGTGGCGGCTCGCTGCTGGTAGTTCCAGGTCACCCGGCCGGTCTCGGCCGAGATGGCCTGCACGCTCCCCACGTCGTCGTAGCCCGGCGCGATCTCGGGGCGCCAGGCGATGGCGTATAGACGTCGCGCCTCGTCCTGCTCGTCCGGCGCGGCCATGGCCATCATCCGCGAGCAGACGTTGCGCAGCGGCATGTACATCGTGTTGGTCCGGGGGCTGTAGGCGCCGGCCTCCCAATCCTTCCCGCCGCTCGCGTGCGGGCAGGCCAGCACCGTCTGCCCCGCCGCGGTGAAGATGAGCTCCGCGTTCTCGGTCACCACGCCGGTGGCCCCGTCGATGCCGCTGACCACGTTCTGGACGATGGTCGGCGTGGCCCACAGGAACTCGCCGGTCTCCCGGTCGAGGGTGTAGACGATGCCCGTCTTGCCGGGTATGCCGGTCAGCACCCGGCGCACCTCGCCCGCGTTCAGCCGCGGGTTGATCCAGCTCACCGCGGCCGGGTCGGGCCGTACCGCCGTGTCCACGAGCAGGCGCTCGAACGGGTGGTCGAGGTCCCAGTGGTCGTTCATGTGCTGGTAGTGCCAGACGATGTCGCCGGTGTCGCCGTCCAGCGCGAGCGTCGAGTTGTGGTACAGGTGCGTCAGGTCGGTGCCGCCCAGCATGTACTTCGGCGCCGGCGAGGTGACCGACGTGCCGACGTAGACCATGTTCAGCTCGGGGTCGTAGCTCGGCACCATCCACGAGCCGACGTGCGTGCGCTCCTCGAACGGCACGTCGCCCCAGGTCTCGTCGCCCGGCTCGCCGGGGGCGGGGATGAGGCGCGTCCGCCACAGCTCCTCGCCGGTCGCCGCGTCGTGCGCCGTGATGACGCAGCCGTTGGGCCCGCCGCGCGGATCGCAGCTCCGCCCGGAATACACCTTCCCGCCGGCGACGATCGGCCCCGAGGTCTGGTTGGCCGGGTTCACCCGGTAGTCGAGGATCTCGGTGTCCCAGACCACCTCGCCCGTCTCCGCGTGCAGCGCGAAGATGTGGTCGTCCATGCTGGTGTCGATGATCAGCTCGTCGTGGATCGCGATGTTGCGGTTCGTGTCGATGAGCGTGCCGATCATGTAGTCGGCCAAATCGTCCGGGCGGTCCCGCCGATGCTCCCAGATGAGGTCGCCGGTCACCGCGTCGAGGGCCTGGATGATGTCGCGCGGATTGGGCATGAACAGCACGCCGTCGCGGACCAGCGGCGTCCCCTGCTGGCGGCCCGGGGTCAGCGCCCGCGACCAGACCAGCTGCAGGTCGCCGACGTTGTCGCGATCGATCTGATCGAGCGGGCTGTAGCCCCAGCCGTCCAGCGTCCGGCGCCACATCAGCCACTCGTCGGGACTCGGGTTCACCAGCTCCGCGTCGGTGACCGGGCGGATGCGATCCACTTCCTGCGCCAGGATCGCCGGAGCTGCAAAGACCGCCAGGGCGGCCAAGAGGCCACCCACGATGCGCACCGGTCGGAACCGGGACGATGAACAGCCGGATGCGGGCATGACGCCTCCTGTCGCGTTCGAGATCCTGGCCGATTATGTCACCGGCGCGGGACGGACGCATCCGCGACGGTCGCTTCGGGCGCCGGCCCCCGGTTGACGGGAGGCGACCGGCGGGCGGCCGCGTACTCCCCTGCTGCAGCGGGACTTCCAGCCGAACACGGCCCCGTGACACCGGCTTCGGGAATCCACTATCATGATCTCTCTGGTTGTCACATCTGCTCCCTGCGCTTCCTGACCATAGACGCAACACCATGAAGCTCTCTCTCGCGGGCGTCCCTTCAAGCGCGTATCTGGCCTCCGGATCGCGGCTGACGGCGTGCGCTGCGGCTTGGTGCAGCCTGCACTGCGCGCTCACCCCGTTCCTGATCGTGGTGGCGCCCGCGCTCGCGCTCACCGAAAGCGTCGAGCGAGGCGTTTGGGTCGGGAACGTCTTTCTCGGCGGGGTGATGCTCGCCCTGGGCCCGGCCCGCAGGAACGCGGCCGTGGTCCTCACCTTTGCCGGCGGGGCCGCGCTCTGGGCGGCCTCCCTCGCCGGTTGGCTCGAGCCGCTGCCCGAAACCATGACGTCGGCCGCCGGGAGCCTGACCCTCGCCGGCGCTCTGTGGCGGAGCGCCCGTGAGTGCGAAGCGGGCGCGTGCGCGGTATGCGCCGACGAGGAGCACGCGGATCGAGCCGGCTGACGACAACGCCCTCTGTCGTCGGGAGGGTCGCTCGGGCCACGGTCGTTGCGGTACGAATTGTCCGAGCGCCGCATCAGGATGACCGGAAGAACGCCAATAGGGGCCATCGTCAGACCATTCGTTCTTTTTCGGCATGCGCGCCTCGCCGACGTGCGTGGGGCGCCATCCCGTCTGACGGCCGTCGTTCTGGCGGTCGGCCTGGCCGCGTGCGGGCCCGGCATCCCCGACGATCCGGGCACCGTCGAAGGCGAGACGCTCGAAACGCCCTACGCCGAGACCTTCAGCGTCGTCGAACGGGACGGTTATCGCATCGTCGACATCGAGGCGTCCGTCGTCACCTGGGGCGGAGCGGCGGGCGGACCGCCGCAACGCGCCCGTCTCGTGCTGGTCCCGAGGGGCCTGGAGCCGCCGACCCTGACGGGAGATCTGGCGGACGCCACGTTGATTCGAACCCCCGTCCAGCGGATCGCCGTCAACGATCAACCGCATGAGGCCATGCTGCGCGCGCTCGGGGTCGAGGACCGGATCGTCGCCGTCGGCGGGCACAACAGCTACGACGATGACCTGCGCCGCATGGCCCGGTCGGGTCGCATCCAGCAGATCGGCTATGGCTGGCACATGCCGCCGACGCTCGATGCACTGGTGGCGGCGGAGCCGGAGGTGCTGGTCGCGCGCATGGCCGACCTGACGCACACCCAGCACATGGAGCGCGTCGAGTCGCTCGGCATTCCGTTCGTGCCGACCTTCATCGATGCGGAGCCGCACTACATGGGCCGTGTCGCGTGGGTGCTTCTGATGGGCCTGCTGACCGGGAAGGAGGCCGAAGCCGATGCGTTCGTGCAGATGGTCGCCGAGGAGATCGACCGCCTGAAGGCCGTCGCCGAGGAACAGCCGCGGCGGTCGGTTCTCTGGGCCTGGTACAAGAGCGCCGGCAATCGCTGGGCCGTTACGCAGCGCAACGCCATTGCAGCCCTCATTCGCGACGCCAACGCGGAGCTCGTGCTCGGCGCCGACGACGATCCGGAGCTCGACACCTTTTCCGAGCTTTCCACCGAACGGCTCCTGCGGGACGCAACGGGCGCCGATTGCTGGATGATCCGCGACCCACTGTCCGCGGTGTTCGACGATCGGGCCGTGCTGTCGCGCTTCAAGGCCTATCGGGACGATTGCGTCTTCTGGGAGCAGGGCAAGCGCCATCCCGACGCGGACACGTGGGAGCTGTGGGAGATGGGGGCCATCCGTCCGGACTGGCAGTTGGCCGACATCATGAAGATGCTGCATCCGGAGCTGCGCGACGGGGAGTGGCGTTACCTCGTACCGGAAACGTGGGAAGCGGACCATGTGGGCGCGGGTCTGCACTAGCGGCTCCGTCCTTCTCGCCACGCTCGCCGCGCTCCTACTCCTGACGCTGACCCATGGGCAGATCGCGCTGCCCCTGGCCGACACCGTCGGCGCGTTGACGGGAACCCGGTCGAGCGACCTGGCCCGCCAGATCGTCCTCGATATTCGCCTTCCGCGGGTTGTCGCCGCGATGATCGCCGGCGGTGCGCTCGGCATGGCCGGGGTGCTGATGCAGGCCCTCTTCCGGAACCCGGTGGCCGACGCGTGGTCCCTCGGCCTGCTCGCGGGCGGCCAGCTCGGGGTCGCACTCATCGTGACCGCGGCGGCCTTCGCCGGTCCCGCGGCCGTGTCCTTCCTCACCTTCTTCGAGGGTCCCAGCATCACGCTCGCGGCCGCCGCGAGCGTCGCCATCGCGGCGCTCGTCATGCTGTCGCTCGGCCGCCGCGTCGGCGCCATCACGCTGCTCGTCATCGGCCTCATGCTCGGGTTCACCGCGCAAGGCCTCACCAGCGTTCTGCTGCATTTCGCCGCCCGCGCCGGCGGCCGGATCTATGGCGGATGGCAGGATGCGAGCTTTGCCGGCGTCGCCCCCGCGGCGCTGCCGTGGCTCCTGCTGCCGATCCTCGTCGGCGCCTCTGCCGCCGTCGCGACGGCCAAGCCGCTCAGCTCGCTGCTTCTCGGCGAGACCTACGCCCGCAGCCTCGGCGTCAAGGTCACGACGTTGAGACATGCCGTGCTTGCGGCAACCGTGCTTCTGGTGGCGCCGGTCGTGGCCTTCTGCGGCCCGGTGAGCTTCGTCGGCCTCATCGCACCCCACTTCGCCCGGGCGCTGGCCGGAACGGCGCGGATCCTGCCGCTCCTGCCGCTCGCCGCCCTCGGCGGCGCACTGCTCGCCGTTGCCGGAGACGCCATCGTCCATGCGCGGTGGGAGCAGCACTTCCTGCACCTGAACGCGGTCCTCGCCATCGTCGGCGCGCCGGCCGTGATTCTCATCCTGATCTTCTCGCCGGCCGTGCGGCAGTGGCGCTGATGCTGGATCTGCAATCCCTCGCGGTGGGCTATCGCAACACGCGGGGAGCGGTCGTGTCCGGCATCGACCTGTCGGCCGCTCCCGGCGACTTCATCTGCATCCTCGGCCGCAACGCGGCCGGGAAATCGACCCTCATGCGGACGATCGCGGGGTTGCAGACATCGCTCGACGGCGTGGTACTGCTCGACGGCGAAGACATCGCATCCATGCGGCCGGCGACGCGCGCGCGCCGGATCGCCGTGGTGCTGACGGAGCGCGAGTTCAATCCGGGCCTCCGCGTCGACGACGTCATCGCGCTCGCCCGGCAGCCCTTCACGGGCTGGCAGGGCGGACTGGCGGACGATGACGAGGCCGCAATCGCCGACGCGGTGGCCGTCACCGGCGTCGAGCCGTTCCTGCGCCGCTACTTCAGCGATCTCAGCGACGGCGAGCGACAGCGCGTGATGATCGCCCGTGCGCTCGCACAGACGCCGCGCCTCATGGTCCTCGACGAGATCACGGCGTTCCTCGATCTACCGAGCCGGGTCGAGATCATGGCCCTGCTGCGTTCCCGGGCCAGGCAGAAGGGGCAGGTGGTTCTGCTCTCGAGCCACGACCTCGACCTGTCGCTTCAGCTCGCCGACAGCGTCTGGCTGCTCGACGGCGCCGGCGGCTTCTCGGTCGGCACGCCGGACGAACTGCGCGGGAGCGGCGCGGTCGGCCGCGCCTTCGACTCCGACGCGATCCGGTTCTCGCCCTCGCATGGGCGGTTCGAGATCAGAACCGCCGGATCGGCGTAGCTGCGTGTCCCCCGCCGCTATACGGTTCCGCCCGCCACGGCCGAGCGGCCCCTGCGGTCGGCTGCGGCGCGGTGTTCGTGCTCGTCGCTCGCAAAAACGGCCCGGTTCACCACACGCGGTGGCGAAAACCGGGCCGTACTTGCAAGGGTCCGGCCCGAAGGCCGGGCTCTGCGATTATTCGGGGCTGAAGGGCAGCGATGAATGATGAAGATTGATCTTC
>VXME01000140.1 GCA_009861545.1 Acidobacteriota bacterium
AGAACCACAGCTTGTCGCGGATGAGCGGCCCGCCGTGGGCGACGTTCAGGTCGTACACGTAGTCGACCGACTCGGTCGAGGTCAGACCGCGATCCTGGAGCCGCTGGTGGAGGTTGTCCGCCTGCAGCGTGCTCTCGGTGAAGCCGAAATAGTTCTGGCCGCTGTGCGTGTTCCCGCCTTCCTGCGGGATCATGCTGATGCGCACGCCGCCGGTCTGGGTCTCGGCCGAGATGCCGCTCGTCTCGTAGACCATCTCCGACACCGCGAGCTGGTTGTTGTAGTTCTGCACCGCGCCGTCGCCGCCGGAGCTCATGACGAGCTGCCCGTCGACGGTGACCGTGGTCTGCCGGTTGCTCATGCCGTGGACCGACATGTAGGTCTGCTGCGCCGCGGTCGTCAGGCCCACTTCCGGGCGGTTCATCTTGACGCCCGGAATCAACTGCGCCGTCGACTGCAGGTTGCGGCCGGTCGGAATGGCGTCGAGCACCTCGCGGTCGAGCACCTCCGCCTGGCTGATCGACTGCACGTCGACCACCGGCGCCTCGCCGGAGACGGTGACCGTCTCCTCGAGAGCGCCGACCGAGAGCACCGCGTCGACCGTGGCCGAGAAACCGGCCGGCAGCTCCTGGTTCTCGACGAGCACCGTCGAGAAGCCGGGCAGCGTGAACGTCATGGTGTAGGTGCCGGGACGCAGGTCGACGAGCAGGTAGCGCCCCGTGCCGTCGGTGAACCCGACGCGGCTCCCCTCGATGAGGGCCGGACTCGATGCCTCGACGGTAACGCCGGGCAGGATGCCGCCCGTGTTGTCGGTCACAACCCCGGTAAACTGGCTGGTGGCCTGCGCGTGCGCCAGGACCGGTACGAGGACCATGGCGGCCAGCGCGGCGACGGCTAACGAACGTCTCATGGGTTGTCCTCCTCTGACGTGTTGCGACGATTGGCGACCACGGATAGCCGCGCATTGAACTACGCAACGCGCCGCGTGTCAACCTGATCCGGGAGTCACGGGATGGCGTCGTCCGGCCAGGGGGTCCGGCTCGGCCTGCCCCGCTCGTAGAGCCGCAGATTCGCCGTCAATCGGGGCACGGCGTCCCGCATCCCGCCCGCCTCGGCGGCCGCGATCAGATCGCGCTGCACGCCGACGGCCTCGCCGTACCGTCCCAGCTCGGCCAGGGTCATCGCCATCGTCTCGCCGAGGTCGATGGTGCGGTCCGCCTGCGCGAGCCGCTCGACGAGCCGCATCGCCCGCGGGCCGTCCCGCACCGCGGCGTCGGGCGCCGCGGCCAGCAACCGGGCCAACGCGTGCGGAAAGATCGATGCACCCGGGAAGCTCTCGGTGCCGTCCACCAGCCGGTCGCGCGCCTCGCGATAGCGGCGAAGCTGCACGAGGGACATGGCGGCGCCGAAGCGCGCGTCGATCACCCCCGGGTCCATCCGCAGCACGGCCCGATACTGCTCCAGCGCCGCACCCGGATCACCGGCCCGCCGCAGGCTGAGGGCCAGCCGCAGGCGCACCTCCCCATCCGTCGGCTGGTAGCGCAGCGCCGTCTCGAACCGCTCGATCGCGTCGCGGTGGCGCCCCGCGCCCTGCAGCAGCACGCCGACGCTGTAATGCACCGCGGGGAAGTCGGGCGACTCGCGGATCACCCGCTCGAACTCGGCCATCGCGCCCTCGACATCGCCCATCACGTACCGGGCGGTGCCGAGCCGGTGCCGGAGCGCCGGGTTGTCCGGATCCAGCTCCAACCCCCGGCGGAACAGGTCGGCGGCGGCGCTCCATTCCTCGCGGTCCAGCGCCTCGTTGCCGCGGGCCTCGTAGGCGCGCGCGCTCTCGAGCAGTGCGTCCACTTCCGCCATCAGCGGGTCCGCCGGCCGGAGAGCGGCGCCCCGGCGGCGCCGCAGGTGCGCGGCGGCTCGGGGCTCGTCCCCGAGGGCGCGGTAGGCCATGCCGAGGGGATAGTGCGCGGCGGCCGCGGATGGATCGCGCGCCAGAATCTCCTCCAGCAGGTTCACCGCCCGCCGATAGTCCTCGGCCTGCAGCGCCGCGCGGCCGAGTCCGTAGCGCGCCGAAAGAGAGGCGGGGCGCAGCGCGAGCGCCTGCTCGAAGAGCGGCCGGGCCGAAACGGGCCGGTCCTGCGCCAGGCGAACTTCGCCGAGCCAGACGAGGGCCGCCACGTCGTCGGGCCGCAGCCGCAGCGCCGCTTCGAGCAAAGCGGCCGCCTCGGACAGATCGCCCGCCTCCCGGCGCAGGTGTCCAAGATAGTAGAGCCAGCGCGGATCCTCCGGAGCCAGCGTCGCAGCCTCGCGGAAGCAGGTCTCGGCGGCTTCCGGCAGGCTCGCCGCCATCAGCATCATGCCGAGGGCCCCGCGCGCGGCGGATGCCTCGGACGCGGCGGCGGCGCCGTCTCCCGCACCGGTCACCGCGGCCCGCCGCTCCTGAATCTGCGCCTGCACCGAAGCGCCGAGGCGATTCAGGCCGGGAAATCCGGTTCCGCAAGCAGGAGCTCCCCCGGACGCCGTCAGCCCTGGCGGGGCGGCCGGCGGCGCGTCGACCGGTGCGGCGCAGCCGGCGGCCAGCGCGGCCAGTCCGCCGGCGAAGAGGCCTGCCGCCGCCGCAAGGCGCTGGCGAAGGTCCGTGCGAAACCGGTTCAAGTCCAACCCCACGCGTGGAATAATACGGATATCGAACTCGCGCCCTGGATTACCCCGGCCCTGCTCATCGGCCTGTTCGCCTGGATGCGGATAGATATCCGTGACCTGCGCCGCGACCTCAACGCCCTGCGAACGGACATGAACAAGCGCTTCGACAACGTGAACGACAGCATGAGCAAGCGCTTCGACAACGTGAACGGCGAACTGGCGGACCAACGCGAGCGCATGGCCAAGCTGGAGGGTGCTCTCGAAGGCTTCCTCGCCGGACTGCGCGACCGCAGCGCCGCCTGATCCGCTGCGGCGCCGCGCGGACCGACGCATTCCCACAGGCGGTCACGAGCCGCGTTGCGCGGCAGCCCCCTCCCCCGCGCGGAGCGTCATCCAACGGTCGACCTCGACGTCGCGCCACTCCTCGACCGCCCCGTCCGGCCAGCGGACCCGGACCGTCGGCAGCGCGTCGGAATCCCCGAGTCCGACGAGTACCCGCGGATCGTTGGCCGACGCGTAGCTGCCGTCCGAACGCGCCCGGCGCCAGAGGGTCGGGAGGCCGTCGCGCAGCACCGCCACACGCGCCCCGAGCGAGTCACGGCCACCGACCCCGGCGAGACGCAACCCGAGCCAGTGACGACGCTGCCCGACGTGGTTGACCAGCAGCCGCACCGGACCGGCGTCGTTCCCCACCAGTACGTCCATGTCGCCGTCGTTGTCGACGTCGCCGAACGCAGCGCCGCGCCCCGTCTCCGACAGCGCGAAAGCCGTCCCCGCCTGCTCGGTCACGTCCGCGAAACGGCCGTCGCCCAGGTTGCGAAACAGCGTCCTGCGCTGATCGTAGGGGAACTGCCCCTCCGGACGTCCCGGGAGCGCGGTGATCGTGCCGTTCACGACGAGCAGGTCCAGCCAGCCGTCGTTGTCGAAGTCGAACCAGGTGGTCCCCCATCCGGTGTAGGCGAGGCTGCCGGCCCCCAGTCCCGAGCCGGTGCTCCGATCGGCGAACGTGCCCGACCCGTCGTTGACGTACAGGTTGTTCCCCTGGCCGTTCAGGTGGGTCATGAACAGGTCCTCGTCGCCGTCGTTGTCGAAGTCGCCGGCGTCCACCCCCATGCTCGCCTCGGTCATGCCCATCTCGCTGAGCGCCGCGCCGGCGAGCAGGCCCGTGTCGCGGAACGTGCCGTCGCGCTGGTTGATCCAGAGCAGGTTCTCGGTGCCGTCGTTGGCGACGTAGATGTCGATCCAGCCGTCGCCGTCGAAGTCGGCGGTGGAGACCCCGAGCGCCGGGCCGAACCGGCCCCCGACGAGCGCGGTCTCGCTCACGTCGACGAAGCGCCCCTCCCCCCGGTTGCGGTACAGGTGGTCCGGGGTCCCCCCGTAGGTCTCCGGCGGGCAGTAGTCGCGCGCGTCGGCCAGCGTGCCGCACTCGATGCCGCTCTCCAGCGTGTAGTCGACGTTGTGGCCGACGTAGAGATCGAGCCAGCCGTCGCGGTCGTAGTCGAGGAAGGCGGCCGAGACGCCGAATCCGGCGGTCGGACCGATGCCCCACTCGGCGGCCACCTCCGTGAACGTGCCGTCGCCTTGGTTGATGTACAACGCGTCCGGGCCGTAGTTGGTCAGGAACAGGTCCGACCAGCCGTCGTTGTTCACGTCCCCGGCCGCGACGCCGAGTCCGTAGCCGTCCGCCTCGATGCCGCTCTGCGCCGTCACGTCGGTAAACCGCAGTAGCGGCGCGCCGTCCGGAGCGACCTCCAGGTCGTTGCGGTAGAGCCTGCCCAACAGCGGCCCCGCCCCCGCCGGCGGGATGAGCGCGTCGTCCGGGGTCAGGCCCGCGTCGAGCATCCGCCCCTGGACGAGATAGACGTCCAAGTCGCCGTCGCTGTCGTAGTCGAAGAAGCCGACGCCGGGCGGGACGAGCTCCGGGTAGTGGAACCGGCCGGTCGCGCCGTTGAAGTGGACGAAGTCGAGACCGGATACCGCCGCCTCGTCAGTGAACCACTGGCCGGCGGGAAGATCGCTGATCGCCGACGTCCAGTCGTTCGCGCCGGCAATCTCCCCGGACTCCGCCGCGCACCCGGCGGACAGCAAGAGCAGCAAAACCGGACGGAGCGCGACGAACGAGGGTGAACCGTGGATGGTGCTCACGAATCTTGACACGCCATCATAGCGGAGTCGTGCACTGGAAGACGTCACGGCGCGGCCGTCGGCTGAACGGATCGACCGCATGTTCGACACCCACGCGATTGTCCGTTCACTGGCCAGCGTGACGAGCCGGCCGATCGTACGAAGAACGGGCCGGGAAGCGTCAGGCTCCCCGGCCCGTGAATAACGGTGCGTCACGCCTCGAGCGTGACGCGAACGCTCGCTCGGCAGCCTACCAGTGCAGGTGCGTCGCGAGCTGCAGGAAGCGGCGGTTGATGGTCCGCGTCGCGTTGCCGAGACTCCCGCCGTACGTGGTGTTGAACCGCGTGATCGGGAAGTAGTTCGGCAGGTTGTAAACGTCGGCCTGGACGTCCCAGCGCATGCCGTTCGGCAACTGGAAGCTCTTGCGCACGGAGATGTCGATCTGCGTCAGCCGGTCGGCGAAGAGCGAGCCCGGCGGCATCAGTGGGATCGACAGGCCCTGGGTGCGCGTCACGCCCTGGGCCGCGAAGTCGTCCACGGTCGTGTTGTAGTTCAGGTTGCCGATGTAGGCGTGCACGTCGTCGAACGTCGTGCCGCCCTGGTTGGTGCCGCCGAAGTTGTCCGTACCCCGGATGGCCATCTCCTGCGCGGGATAGAACTGCGCCGACCCGCTCAACTGGATGCCGCCGGGCAGCGGCACCGTGCCGGAGATCTTGAAGTCGTGCAGGAACGGAATGTTGAACTGCGACGCGTCGCAGAACAGCAGCTTGTTGGGATCCTCCGGTTGGTCGCAACGGTTGAGGATGGCCCGCTCCATCGACCAGCCGCCGAAGATCGTGGCGCCCGCCGCCAGGCGCGCGTTGAAGCCGGCCTCGAAGCCGTTGTAGACATCGGAGTTCGAGCTCGAGTTGCGCATGAACCGATCGGTGCCAAACAGCCCCCGCGCCTCCGGGTTCAGATTGTAGATGGTGAGCGTCGACGGCACCGAAACCCCGCGCGTCGAGCACGGGAAGCCGTTCGGGGCGGTCCCGGTGGCGGCGCACGGATTCGGAATGCTCAGCGCCGTCCAGTCGGCGTGGGTCAACCCGCGGCCGTACTGGATGATGGGGTCGAACGACTCGCGCCGGTACCAGTTCGCGTTGACGGAGAGTCCGGTCACCAGCTCGCGCTCGATCCCCAGGTTCATCAGGCTGACCCAGGGCCGCTCGACGCCGTTGGGATCCTCGGTCGGCACGGAGCCCGGCAGGCCGAACGCGGCCGACACCGGGAAGCCGATCTCCCAGTCCTGCACGTAGTCGTCGCCGTTGGTGCCGCCGTTGTGCGCGGTGCCGGCGGCGCCGACCGTGTGCATGTCGGCCGTGCTCGTCCCGAAGGCAACAGACGGATCGAAGCCCATCGTCATCAGCTCCTGCCGGGTCGCGCAGCGCGTGTCGTCCATCGGACTGAGCGCGCAGTCGAACCAGTTGCGGTTCTCGCCCGCGTGCGTCACCGCGTTGAACTGCCGCGCATAGCTGGTGGTGTTCGAGCCGTTGTAGCGGCCCCACGAGAACTTCAGCGCGGTCGACGCGTCGCCGAACAGGTCGTAGGCCATGCCTAAGCGGGGCGCGATGTCGTTCCAGTTCGGCAACTGGTCGCGTTCGGCCACGCTGAAGTACGGCACGAAGCGGTTCTGGGCGTGTTCGGTTGCGCGGTTGCGCCCGCGGTTGATCTCGTAGCGCACGCCGAGGTTGAGCGTCAGGCGGTCGATGGTCCACGTGTCCTGGGCGAAGATGCCCATGTCCTGCTGGTAGTCCATCGGCCGCCAGATCGGCGTGTTCGACACCCGCACCTGGTACGGCACGCCGTCCCGGTAGTTCTGCTGCCACAGATCGGCGTTCATGTCGTGGGAGCGGTCGTGGATGCCCCAACTGTTCATCACGCCGACCTTCATGTTGTGCGAGCCGGTGACGTAGGACATCGCGACGTTGTAGTTGAAGCGCTCGGGCGTCTCGTGGACGTAGCTCCAGTTGCCGCGGTCGCGGAAGTTGGCGTTGGCGTCGTTGCGGCGCACGATCTGGTACCACGGGTCCATCGTGCCGCCCGACTGCAGGGCGATGGCGGCCGGATCGCCGACGTGGTAGCACGGCGTGCTCGGACAGAACGGCACGCCGCCGCCTGGACGCGACTGCCGGAGTGGCCGCGCCGGCCCGTAGGGCGGCGCGTCCTGCCGCTCCTCGTAGCTCCAGTTCTCGACGTTCGACGAGTAGCCCGCCTCGAGCAGCAGCCGGCTGCTCAGCGTCGACGTCCACTTGGCCGACCCGGTGTAGTAGATGGGCGAGCCCTGGTGGTTGGGCGCGGTGGCCGGGTCGTCGCCGGCGCCGTGCGGCCGGAAGCGGTCCTTGAAGATCCGGTCCATGTAGGCGGAGAACTTGTTCGAGGCGTTGGCCTGCCAGGTCAGACGCAGCAGGCCGCTGGTGATGGTGTTGGCGTCGATGCCGGACAGCAGCTCGCGGCCGTCCTTGCCGTCGAGCTTGACGGGGCTCGGATCGAAGTATCGCGGCCACGTGCCGTCCATGTTGCGGTAGAAGCTGCCGGTGATCGGCTTGTCCACCTGCCAGCGGCGCGAGCTCATGAAGAACCAGAACTTGTCGCGCACGATCGGCCCGCCGTAGGCCGCGTTGAGGTCCCAGAACAGGGTGTTGCCCTCCGACGACGAGGCCCGGCCCTCGATCGCCGCCGGAACGCTCGTGTGGTCGGCGGCCAACGCGTCGCTGGAGTACCCCGTGTAGAACTGCCCGCTGTAGGTGTTGCCGCCCTCGCGCGGGATCATGTTGATGCGCACCCCGCCCCCCGAGGTCTCGGCGGTCATGCCGCTGGTCTCGTAGGTCATCTCCTGGACGGACAGCTCGTTGTGGTAGTTCTGGATGCCGCCGTCGCGGTCGGTGCCGTTGACGAGCTGCCCGTCGACGGCCACGCTGACCTGCCGCCAGCTCATGCCGTGGGTCATCATGACGGTCTGCTGCGCCGCGGTCGACAGGCCGACCTCGGGCCGGTTCAGCTTGATGCCGACGATGAGCTGCGCGGTCGACTGCATGTTGCGGCCGGTCGGAATGGCGTCGAGCACCTCGGCGTCGAGCACCTCCACCCGGCGGGTCGACTGCACGTCGACGACCGGCGCCTCGCCCGAGACGGTCACCGTCTCCTCGAGCGCGCCGACCGAGAGCTCCGCGTCCACCGTGGCCGTGAAACCGGCCGGCAGCTCCTGGTTCTCGACCACGACGACCGAGAAGCCGGGCAGCGTGAAGGTCAGGTTGTAGATGCCTGGACGCAGATCGACCAGGGTGTACCGACCCGCGCCGTCCGAGATGGCGACGCGGCTCCCCTCGATAAGGGCCGGCGAAGATGCCTCGACCGTAACGCCGGGCAGGATGCCGCCGGTGTTGTCGGTGACCTCGCCGGTGATGGTGCTGTTGGTCTGGGCCAGCGCCACGCCGGGCGCCAGAGCCAGAGCCGCCAGCGCTACGACTGCCGTGCATGAACGTCTCATACGATGTCCTCCTCGAACGCGAATGCGACGAACGGCGGTGTCGACGACCGCGCAAGTCTCGACCGACACCCGTAGCCGGGCAGTGAACACCCTCGTAGCCCGGTTGTCAAGCCGATGCAACACGCAAGTTACGTGCCGTCTGCGGGACGCGCACAGCGCACAGCGGCACGGCCTGCAAGTCGTTCGTGGCCAACAGAATCCGGCGAACACAACAGGCCGCGGAACGGGGCGTCGGGCATCCAAGGAATTGGGCGCGCGATCCAAGATCCGGTTGCTCCGGGGTTACGCGAGGTCGGGGGGCGCCCCACAAGAAAAGAAGGCCGGGAAGCTGCCTCCCCGGCCTTCGACCCTCTCGTACGGTAGCGCGTGACGCGCCGTCGAACGCTGTCGCGACTACCAGTGGATGTTGGTAGCGAACTGCACGAACCGGCCCTGGATGGTCGAGCTCGCCCGGCCGAGCGAGCCACCGTAGGTGTTGGTGCCGTTCAGGATCGGCTGGTAGTTGACGATGTTGAACAGGTCGGCCTGCAGGTCGACGCGCATCCCGTTGCCCAGGGTGAAGGTGCGCCGGACCGAGAGGTCGACTTGCGTCAGCCTGTCGTAGAAGAGTTGCCCGGCCGGCAGCAGCGGGACGCTGATGCCCTCGGTGCGAGCGATGCCGAGGTTGTCCATCACGTTCGCCGGCGTGACGTTGTAGTTGATGTTGCCGGCGTACGGCCGCGCGCCGGCCAGCTCGCCGCCGCGGTGGGTGCCGCCCCACTGGTCCTGCGAGCCGCCCGCCACCGCCTCCTGGGCCGGGTAGAACTGCGCCGACCCACTGATCCAGAAGCCGCCCGGGAGCGGGAAGTTCCCCGAGATCTTGAACTCCTGGAGGAACGGGATGGTGTAGGCCGGCTGCGTGATCGGCACGCCGCCGACCATGTCGGTCCGGCCCCGCGGGTCACAGAACATCAGGCGGTTCGGATCGTGGGGGATGTCGCAGCGAACGAACACGTTGCGCTCCATCACCCAGCCGCCGAAGAGCGTGCTCCCGTTGGGCAGCCGCGCGTTGAAGCCGGTCTCGAACCCGTTGTAGACCTCCGAGAAGTTGTCCCCCGTCGGCGTGTTCTGCACCACCCAGTCGTCGGCGATGCCCGCCGCCTCCGGGTTCAGGTTGAACACGCTGATCTGCGCCGGCACGAGGCCGCCGCTCGAATTGCACGAGAGGAACCCGCGGTTGGGATCCGCCGCGCAGGGGTTGTCCATGAGGAACCCGGTGTAGTCGTCGAACCCCAGGGCGCGGTTCACCCGCAGGACGCTGTCGTAGGTGTCGCGGCGGTACCAGTTGAAGCTGGCCGAGAAGCCTTCGAACAGCTCGCGCTGGACGCCGACGTTGAGCACGCTGACCCAGTTCCGCTCCACGCCGTCCGGATGCTCCACCGGACGCGAGGCGAGACCGCCGAAGTTGGCCCGCAGGGGCGGACCGATCTCCCAATCCTGCGCGAAGCCGTCGCCGTTGGTGCCGCCATTCCAGACGGTGCCCTCCCGACCGATCGTGTGCTCGTTCGCGCTGCTGGCGCCGAACGCGATGCCCGGGTCATGCCCCATCCCCATCAAATCGGCCTGCGTCAGGCAGGCCCGGCCGTCGAGGCTCGCGCAGTCGACCCAGTTGCGGTTCTCGCGCTGGTACGACACCGGGTTGAACCACTCGGCGTAGGTGAACGTGTTGGCGGCGTTGTACCGGCCCCACGACACCTTCAGCGCCGTCGAGGCGTCGCCTAAGACGTCGTACGACAGACCCAGGCGCGGCGCGAAGTCCTTCCAGTTGGGGAGGTTGCGCCGCGACGCGAAGCTCTGCGCCGCCACGAACCGGCCGGTCTGCGTGACCGTAGAGCGGGGGCCCGGCGTGACGTTCGGCCCCGCCTCGTAGGTGTGGGCGATCATCTGCTCCCAGCGCACGCCGAGGTTCAGCGTCAGCCGGTCGATGGTCCACGTGTCCTGCGCGAAGATGCCCATGTCGCGGGCGTAGTCGATGCCGGAGATGACCGGCCGGTTCGACACGCGGGCGAATTCGGGGACGCCGTTCCGGTACATCTGCCGCTCCAGGTCGCCGTTCCCGGTGCGGTACGCCTCGTACGGACCCCAACTGTTGTTGGTGCCAATCTTGATGTTGTGCGAGCCGGTCACGTACGAGAGACCGATGTTGTAGTTGAACCGCTCGACCCGCCAAGTCTCGCGGCCCCAGTGGTACCGGTCGCGGAACCCGGTGGACTGGTCGTGTCGCAGGACCAGGCCGTACCAGGGATCGATGGTGGGGTTGAACTCGTCCGGGCCGCTGATCTGGGCCGCGTTTCCGTAGTTCGTGCCAGCCAGAAAACCCCCGTTTCGAGCGGAATTCTGAGACGAATTCATGGATC
>VXME01000141.1:0-29336 GCA_009861545.1 Acidobacteriota bacterium
TCATCGAGCTGCACCGCATGTCGCCGGACCGCTGGGTGACGCTGCGCGACGTCTATCGCTCGACGCTGGACCCGAAGCGCATCGAACGCAAGCTCGCCGAGGTGGAAGCTCGCGTCGAGCCGCCCGGCACGCTGCGCGTCCCGATGGCGGCGATGGCGTCGCACGGCGGCGAGCTGGCCGCCTGGTCCTGGAAGACGGCCGGCGATGTCGCCCGCGCGCCCGACGAGCCGGCCTTGCGCGAGCAGCTCGACAAGCTGGGGATCGCCTTCGATGTCGAGCCGCCCGTGGCCGGCGATCCGGACCGCCGCGAGCGGCTCGACGCCATCCGCCGCTGGTTCGCGCAGGACTGGCAGGCCCTCGACCCGAAGCTGCGCTCCAGCATCGTCGAGGGCCTCAGCGTCTTCCTCTCCGTCTTCGACCTGCCCGACGTGGCCGCGATCTTCTGCCCGCCCAGGCCGCCCGACGCGCACGGCGCGCCAGCCGACGCCCCCGCGGCCGACGCGGCGCCCGTCGTCCGGCCGCTGCCGCCGCTCGACGAGGTGATCGACGCCGGCAAGGTCCTGTGCCTGAACATGCCGGCCGGCACCAATCCGGCCCTTTCCAGGGCCGTCGGCGTCCTGCTCAAGCAGGCGTGGCTCCAGACGCTGCTCCGACGCCCGGCCGAGATGGCGCGCCGCCCCGGCCGCATCTGGCGGCCCGCCGTGTTCCTGTGCGACGAGTACCAGAGCTTCGCCACCGTCGGCGAGGACGACCCGGCCGGCGACGAGAAGGCGTTCGCCCTGACCCGCCAGTCGCGCCTCATCCCCATCGTGGCCACGCAGTCGATCTCGTCGCTGCGCGCCGTGTTGGGCCAGTCCGAGGCGTGGCGGGCGCTGCTCCAGACGCTCCGCACGCGCATCTTCCTGTCGCTTGGCGACGACTCGTCGGTGCAGATCGCAAGCGCGCTGTGCGGCCAGGTCGCCCGCATGAAGGCGTCCTACAGCTTCTTGGAGCAGACTTCGCAGGCCACCGCGTCGCTGCTCTCCGGAGCCCCCGGCGGCGGGACCGGCAGCCTCAGCGCCAGCAAGTCGTTCAGCGAACGCCGCGAGGCGCTGTTCCATCCCCGCGACTTCGCCCTGCTCGGCAACTGCCAGGCCATCGTCCTGCCCTACGACGGCCGACGCGCGCTCGACGCGCGCCGTTGCTATCTCAAGCCGGACTTCCTGCCGCGGGACCGGCCCTACTGGCGCGCCCGCGAGGCCGGAGACCTGTAGATGGAGCTGACCGTCGCCGACCTGACGCCGTTCCTGCCGGGGCTCGAAGCCGCACTCGACGACGAGACCGTCTCCGAGGTGATGATCAACGGCCCGGGCACGGTCTTCATCGAGCGCGCCGGCCGCATGACGGCGCTCGACGCGCCGGAGCTGACGGCCGACGCGGTGGCGCGCGCCGCCGTCCAGATCGCACGGCCGCTCGGAAGGGACCCGCTCTCCGAGCCGGTCATCGACGCCAGGCTGGCGGACGGCTCGCGCGTCGCCATCTGCGGCCCGCCGGCCGCCCCGACGGCCGCGATCACCATCCGCCGCTTCGGGGGCCGGGCCTTCACCGTCGCCGAGCTGACCGCGAGCGGGTCGCTTCCGGCCGCCGTCGCCGACGAGACCGCGGCCGTGCTCCGCCACGGCCGCAACGTCCTGATCTCCGGCGGTACCGGTTCCGGCAAGACGACGCTGCTGAACGCGCTGGTGTCGCTGCTGCCCGCCGAAGGCCGCGTCGTCTCCATCGAGGACACCCTGGAGCTGCGGCTGCGCCGGACCAACGGCCTGCGGTTCGAGGCGCGCGGGCTCGGCGACCGCGGCGTCACCATCCGCGACCTGGTGCGCCATGCGCTGCGCCACCGGCCCGACCACATCGTCGTCGGCGAGGTCCGCGGGGCCGAGGCCGCAGACCTGCTCCAGGCGCTCAACACCGGGCACGGGGGCAGCTTGGCCACGGTGCATGCGAACAATGCCGCCGCGGCCCTGTCGCGGCTGGCGACCTGCGCCATGCAGGCCAGCGACGCCCTGCCCTGGGCCGTCGTCTGCCGCGGCGTGGTCGACGGCATCGAGGCCGTCATTCACCAGACCCGGACGCCCGAAGGCGTCCGCCGCGTCGACCAGATGGTGCGCGTGCGCGACTACGACGCGCAAGAGAACCGCTGGGTCGTCGAGACCGTCTGGCCGGCGCCGCCGCCATCCAGGACCGGCTCCAGCGTCTCGTCGCCGGTCGAGCCGGCGCGGTCTTCGGCCCGGCGGAAGAAGAGAGGACGGCGGAGGCGTCAGTCCCGGAAGTGATCGAGTAACGGATTGAGCGGCCCGCGATGTCGCCGCGGGTCGTCACACCGATGGAATGGAGGAACCAACAATGAGCAGAACGGATGGGACAGACGCCGGCGCGCAGGAGCCGGTTCGGGTCACGACGCGGGAGGAGTTCGACGCCGCGATCGAGGAGCTGTTCCGGACGGGGCGGCCCATCGAGGCGCCGTCCCTGGAGGCTCTCGCCGGCTGGGACGTGGACCTCGAAGACGAGGCCGGCGCCATCGAGGAGGAGCGGTGATGGCCAAGGCGCGAGAACGGGCCGACGAGTACCACGCGCAGTTCGCCGAGCGCATCATCCAGGCGCTCAAGGAAGGCGCCGCCCCGTGGCAGAAACCGTGGAAGCCCGGCGAGCGCATCCTGCCGCACAACTTCCAGAGCGGGCGCGACTACCGCGGGGGCAACGCGCTGTACCTGGCCCTGAACGGACTGGAGCGCGGCTACGCCGACCCGCGCTGGGGCGGCTACCGCCAGATCCAGGAAGCTGGCGGCCACGTCCGCAAGGGCGAGAAGGGCACCCCCATCATGTACGTCGAGTGGCGGCAGCGGCGTACCGCCCGCGACGAGAGCGGCAACCCGGTGCTCGACGACGAAGGCCGCAAGAAGCTCGAATGGGTCCAGCGCGACCGGCCGCTCGTCAAGGTCCAGTACGTCTTCAACATGGAGCAGACCGAGGGCCTCAAGCTCCGCTCGCTCCAGGCCGCGGGGCCGGAGTGGGAGGGGCACGAGCGCGCCGAGGCGCTCATCCGCGGCAGCGGCGTCCGGGTCGACCACGTGGCCGGCGACCGCGCCTACTACAGCATGAAGGACGACCGTGTGGTGCTGCCCGAGCGGGGCCAGTTCGCGTCGCAGTCGGCCTACACGCACACGGCGCTGCACGAGCTGGGACACGCGACCGGACACCCGGAACGCCTGAACCGGCCCACCCTGGTAAAGCACGGCGGCTTCGGCTCGGAAGCCTACGCACGCGAGGAGCTGCGGGCCGAGATCGCCGCGATGATGACCGGCGAGCGGCTCGGCGTCGGCCACGAGCCGCGGCACGGCACGGCGTACGTCGCCTCCTGGATCAAGGCGCTGGAGAACGACCCGAAGGAGATCCGGTCCGCAGCTGTCGATGCGCAGCGCATCTCCGACTGGCTGATCACCCGTGAACGCGAGCGTAGCCAAAGCAACGACAAGGCGCAGCCCGACCGGCGCGACGACGGAGCAGGCCGGAGGATCGAGCGTGATCCAGAACGGCCGCCCACCGAGCCCGACCCACCCCGTGTCTCACAGCCTCGGCCGTCAACGGCACCGCGCGACGCGGACCGCCCGACCCCCGCGTTCAAGCCCGATTGGGAGATTCCGAATCGCGGCACAACCAGCGGACCGAGCCGTTGACCTTGGAAGATGCGGCGCGCTCGCACCGGGCGCGCCGCGCCGCCCCCCTTCCAGGTGCGGCGAAGCCGTCCCTCGTCGAGCCCCCGCGTCCGCCCGCGCCATTGTCATTCCCCCCGACGGGGGGAATGACAATTTCTCGACTTCGCGTTATCATCGAGATTTAATCAAACACTACCTGATGCCTCTGCTGACCTCATCATCGCCTCCGGGCGGGAGAGACCGACGAAGGAGGAGTCGCCCTGCTGCTGACGAGGGTGTACCGATGGAGCGCGGCAACCGCGCTCGGGATGCTCCTGCCCGCGGCGCGCGGCCGGCCAACGGCTTCCAGCGGGCGGAGGACCGAACCTTCTGCGCGTTCCACCTCGCGACCGGCGAGCAGTTGTTCCGCCACGCGGCCCCGCGACCCATCCGGTCGAGCCGGATGACCGATGAGGTCAACGGCAAACAGTACGTGACGGTGATCGCGACAACACGGTGCTGACCTTCCCACTTTCGGAGTAGCTGTGTGAACACAATCGACTCTACGACAGAAGGAGTGAGTGACCCGATGCCGAGGAAGTATGCCCCCATGCGTGAACGACGGTTTCGCGGCCTGCTTTCATTGCCCGGCGTCGCCCTTCTCGTGTTCCTGTGCGCTCTGGCTGGGGGAATGGCGAAAGTTGAAGCGCGACCACCTCAAGTCGCTGCCCAAGATGTCGCCGGACAGGAAGCGTGTGTCGGCAACCTCACGGAGAGCGACGTCTTTTCGGTTGGCGAAGTGCGTACTTCCATCTTGTCTCCCGCAGACTTTTCCGAACTGAACGGACCGGAATGGGTGCTAATGGATGGTCGCCCTCTGGCGGTACAGACTGCTCTCTCTCCACATCTGTCGGAAACGGATGAAAGAGGCCTGTTGCTTATCCCCGATGCACGTGGACGTTTTCTGCGGATGGTGAACAACAACGCATGCGCGCTGCTTCACGCCGATGCGGAAGCGCATCGCGCCTGCTTCGCCCGCCACGACCCAGACGGTGATCGCCTGAGCGGTTCATACCAACCAGATGCGCTGAGTATTCACACGCACACGCATGAAAACGCCGATCTCCAACTCGGTGGTATGGACGCCGTGGTTGTGCGGCCTGGAAACCGCCTCGAGGTCGGGTATGTTTCGGGCTTTGCGACGGACTCTACTCCAGACATATCCTCCGGTCCGCAGATGCAGACGGGCTCCACTGGAGACAGGGAAACACGTCCAAAGAACATCGGCGTGAACTATTTTGTTAAGATCTGCCTTTGCAGATCGGCTGTGTGCAAGTAGAAGTGGCTCCCGCTTGGTGTTGAGAACCATCTTTTCTAGCCCAGGAGCAGCCTCCGATGGTGACCAGCTCTGCCCGTTCACGCCGCCGTTTTCGACGGCTCCACAGCAAGAGTTTGTGCCTGTTCCTGGGTCTTGTCACGCTCGTCACGATAGCCCTTCCCGCCGACCTACTGGCCAGCGACTTGGCCATGAGGCGGCTCGCCGCAGAGGAAGCGCCGCCGCAGACGGTCGACCAAGCGCGGTCGCTCGCAGATCGGGCGTCGACCTATGCGACTCGCTGGCGCGATCAGATTGCCGCACTGAACACGTTGACTGGTACTCTTGTGGGCGCTGGTACGATGACCGGCGTACGCTACGCTCTGGTGTCCGCCGCCGTGGCCACGGGCGTTGTTCCGGGTGGCCAGCCGGTGGCGCTTGCTCTCAGTACCGTAGCTGCTGCCTTGACCGCTTTTGGCGTGAAGAACGCCCTTGACGAAGCGTTCGAGAGAGACGTCCGTCATGTATTGGTCAGGTCCCATCTCGACGGTGACGAGTTTTTCGAGGCGGTCGCCCAATCGGAACCCGGCAGCTCGGAACGCGCGGGCTTGGTGGTGTCGGCTATAGACCGGCTGGGACTGGACGATACCGATTTGACCAATGAAGATAGAGGTGCCTTGGCGGCGTATCGCTATAGGTTCGGCGAGTACGTATTCGGTGCAGATCTGGAGTCCGATGGAATGCTTGGGGACATCGGCGCCATGGACGAAAGTGAACTTCGCGACCAACTTGACGCGGTAAGGGCCGACCTGGAAACCACGGTGCGGGTCGGCAGAGAGATCGAGAATCGGTTACAGGCCTTGCAGGAAGTAGCGGTCGCGGTAAATGAACTGACGAACACGGTGAATGAGGGAAACGAAGCGATTCAGGAGAAGCTAGACGACGGCGCTAGAAGGGACGAAATTACGCAACAACTGATCTACCAGTCCCTGCCGGTTTCGGCGCGGATAGAGGTTCTGGCGAACCAGGAGTTCTTGCCAAGCCTGAGTTCGGACGACCGAAGCACCGAGCTGGAGAGGCTGAAAGAGCTGCAGAGGGCTGAACAGTTGCGGGGCTGGGCCGAAGATACCTATACCATCGCATCGTCCGGAATCAATATATTGTCAACGCTCGCTGTAATAGACGAAGACGAGGCGGGCACGGCAACGAATATTGTAACGCTGGGTACATCCGCGGCGATTACAGTGGCCAGCTTCTATGCGGGAAACGTTCCTGGGATCGTGACCGGGATTTCGACGATGGTAAGTAGCGCAGCCAGCCTGCTCGGCGGCGGAGAGACGCGGGACGCGGAGGACCGCCTCGCGACGGCGCTGCTGGAAGGGCAGCGGGAGTTGCTCCTGGGACAACACCGATTGATGAATGCGATCCGTACTGTCCACGCAGAAGTATTGGCAAACCGTCGGGAACTGACTGGAGCGATTGCCGGGTTGAACAGGGATGTGGCGGCGGGATTTTTGCAAGTACAAGGCTCCCTGCGGGATGTGCGGGCGACGCTGGCTCCGTTCCCGGATATCATAGTCGATGCCTCACCATTGCGGGATCGTTTGAATCGATGTCAGGATTTTCTCGCCAGAAGGGACAGGGCCATTTATGGAGGATTCGTCTCGGTGAACGATGTGCCGTCCGTCGTGCGATTTCCGGTCGGCGAGTTCGAGACGTGGGATGGACTGAGAGCGCACTACGAGAATGAGGACAACAGTAGGGACTGGAGAGGTTGCTGGGAAGGGATACGATCCGTATTCGCTCACCGGCAGATAGCCGATCGAGTGGCTGACCTGTACTTGGTCGCGCGACGCACAAGTGCGCGCGGCGGACCGATGTTGACGGACTACATCGAACCTGGGGTGGTGCCGCTTGTGGCGTTGACAGCGCGGCACTACCGGATGGCGAATTGGGAAGCGGGTGCGATGCAGACGTTCTGCGCGCTACTGAACTCGCCGCTGGCGTACAGCCGAATTGGGTTTCGCGGGCATCTTCATCCCGGAGATACACTGTGTGCGGGAGACGGGTCGGTCACTCCTCTGCAGGCGCTGCAGGAGGGCGACTTCACAGTGAGCGAGTGGCTATTGGATCCGGATGTGGTGCTGTATACGACATACTTGATGATGGACATCATGCCGTACTACCAGATGGTGGATGCGAATACAGGCGCGCTGGCGGAGGCCGAAGACATTGCATATGGTGGCGTGCGCAAGCCCAGAGAATCGGAACTCGAAGTCCTGGAGACGGCGTATCGGCTCGTGAGTTTGGCGATTGCGCAGCAGACGTTGCTGTCGGGCGATGTATTCTTGCCCGTGATACACGGTTATTTGTTTGGTTCGGGAGCAGCTCCTGGTGAGCGTGAGAAGGTGATCAGGATCCTGGAACACAATCCGGTCCTTGCCCATAACTACTTGGCGATGCAATTGAGGCGTGAGCTGGTGTTGCAGGGTAGCTTTGTGGATGCCATGGCTCGATATAGGACGGTTTTTGAGGACCTATCGACAGAAAACACGGAAGGAGTTGGCGCAACGTACGAAGAACTGTTCGCATCGACGTGGGAGTTTGCGGAGGAGGGAAATTGGGTCATCTTGAGGTATGAAGGCGTGCGAGGGGAGAAACACGAGACGCGGATTTCGATGCCGAGGCCGGAGTCGATCCAAGGGCAACGTTACATGATTTCGCCCGAATACGCCGACTTGATAGCATTGAGGGTTAAGTTGATTGACTATGCGTTCAGGAGTGACCTCGACATATTTGGTGGGCGGGCACTGGTCCAGGGAGATGGCTTCATGTGGCACTGAAGGACGTACGAGTCATGGCGTGGGGCCGGACCTGTGGCGGGGGCGGAAATGGCGAGTATCCGCGACCGGAGGTGGCCCCGCGGTTGCGCCGAATAGGAACTATAGCTGCACTGAGTGCTTCGGGCGTGCGCAGTCTTTGAGCCGACCCGGACCATGTTCGCATCGGTCAGCAGCCCGCGGAAGTGGCAAGCGGCGAGTCGGGGTCGTCGGCGTGGCGCGGATGGGACAGAAGGCATCATTGGCAGCCGGGTGGTAGGGCGTTGGTGGTGAGCTACGTTGTGAAGCGGGAGCGGGCTTCTGGCTTTGCCGGTGGTACGTTTCAAGCGGTCACGGGAGACGGCACGGACGCCACGGTTGGGCAGCTTCAGCACGTGGCGCCCGCTGCTCAGGGGGGTGGCGGAGCCGAAGTCCTTCCCGAAGGGATGCCTAATGCCTGGAGCGACCCGGCCCGGCAGGTGTGACGGAGGAACACCAGTTGGGCCGGCAAACCGTCAGGTTTGCGGGGTCGCTCCCGGTCCTATTCCGACCCGTTACGCGTACCAGTCTTCGCCTTGTGGGTGCGCGGTTGGGTCGGAGAAGCCGGGCGGTTTCGACGCGGAGATTGTGATCGGGAGTGTGAACAGGGTGTGATCGCGCGGCCGAGTCTGATCACAGCTCCGCACGGGCTCATGCGTAGCCACATTTTGCTTTCGGGGCTCTGGTGGTCGTCATGACGCTGGGGAGCGATCTCCGACCAGCGTTCTGCCTGTGCTCTCTGCCCGTGGTTGTTGGGGGCGTGAGGCCCAACGTCCGCTTTCCGGAAGAGAGGCAACGTGATTGGCGAGATGCACCTCCCGGCCGTCCAGACTGGCATATCATGCGACGGGCCGTGATGCTTCTGAGGCGGCCCGGATACCGCTTCCAAACGGATCGCCCAGGAGTTGCGCGCGCTCCGCCCGACTCGTCGACGTGCGGCGTTGCGCCGGCCGCTCGCCAGCTCCATGCGGCGACCACTTGATGAGCGTGAGGCAGTCCAGTAGACTCTGGCGCACGTGGCTCGGGAGGGGCACCCTGAGCCCGTGGGTTCGACGAAAGGAGAGAACTTTGGATATGCGGTCTGTTGCACGAGGGCTCTGGTTTTCGCTTGTGCTCTGTACATGGGCGGCTTTCGCATCAGCGGCTCAAGTACAGCACGAGATATCCGAGGAAGTGCGGAGTTTCGCCGCCGACGTGGGGCCTTATCCTGCAGAAGCGGAGCAGTTCGATGAGTCGGATCTGCTGACGGCTGTGGACATTGTTTCCGGCGAACGCGCTGCGGCGATGGACCGGAATAGACTTCCAGAGGACATTCAGTTTGCTGCTTGGGTTTTCTGTTGGCTGCTTCCTTGGGGGCCGCCAAAGACAGAATCGACGATATCGACGGTCCGAGATCTACTGCCCGACTTCATAGCGGACGCCTACGATAACGAGGATCGCAGGCAGGCGATACGGTCAGGGCTCAACCTAGAAGTTCTGCGAGCATCACCCGAGGAACTTCTTGAGCGCGGCTTGTCCCCATTGGACTTATTGGATTTCAGGTGATTGCACCCAATGCAGAAACTTAGAAACGCATGTCGACACTTCCCAATATGCGAAGCCGTAGTTTTCAGCCCATTGGTAGTGGCTTACGTTGAGTTGTGGAAGAATGTCAATCCAGTAGTTGGGTCTCCTCCGAGCGACAGAGCCATCACGCTTGACGCGGTTAGTGGCGGGTTCACTGCAGCCCTAACGGTCGCAGGTGTCATGCTGGCCGGAGCGCTGGTAGGCGTGCAGGTGTTTCGTCATCTTGGGCCAAATGGCATCGCCCACGTGAGGTACGCGGTCGTCTATGCTCTGTTCTCATTGTCACTTGGAGCTTGGGGGCTGGCCCTGGTGCCGAGCTATGCTGCTGCCAAGTACGATGTCGCGACCGTCATGGACGTGGCCGTCTTCGGCTTAATGCAACTCATTCTGATGATATTTGCCGCGCTCCGCGTCGGACTAGCCGTCTGGAGTTTTGTCAGAATCGAGAACGGTGAGTGAGGTTGAGGATGGGAGCCAGTACGCGGTTCTGATGTTCGACACGTCGGGGGGATCTTGGGGGATTCCCGCAACTCGTGGGATCTGGGTCAGTTGTGCCAGCCTGCCTGCCAGCCGTTTCCGGTTCTGCCAGCCGTTTTGGGGACCTTTCGGACCCGTTTAGATCACAATTCCGTCAACGCAACCGGGATATACTTGGCCTCTCGGCTGTGTGTAGACGGACTCCCAGTCCTTGCCGCCGGTGGCGTGCGGGCAGGTCAGCATCTCCTGCCCCTCGGCGGTGAAGATGAGCTCGGGGTTCTCGGTCACCGCGCCGGTGGCGCCGTCGATGCCGCTGATCACGTTCTGCGTGATGGTCGGCCTCGCCCACAGGAACTCGCCGGTCTCGCGGTCGAGGGTGTAGACGACGCCGGTCTTGCCCGGAATCCCGGTCATGACCTTGCGGATCTCGCCCGGATTCAGGCGGGGATTGATCCACTCGACCGCATCGGCGTCGGGGGCGACCGCGGTGTCCACCAGCAGCCGCTCGAAGGGGTGGTCGAGGTCCCAATGGTCGTTCATGTGCTGGTAGTACCAGGCGATCTCGCCCGTGTCGGCGTCCAGTGCCAGGGTCGAGTTGTGGTAGAGGTGCTGCAGGTCCGTCCCGCCGATCAGGAACTTCGGCGCCGGCGAGGTGACCGAGGTCCCGATGTAGACTAGGTTCAGCTCGGGGTCGTAGCTCGGCACCATCCAGGCGCCGACGTGCTTGCGCTCCTCGAACGGCACCCCGCCCCAGCTCTCGTCGCCGGGCTCGCCGGGGGCGGGGATGGTGCGCCGGCGCCACAGTTCCTCGCCGGTGTCGGGGTCGTGAGCGGTGATCACGCAGCCGTTGGGCCCCGCCGCGGGCATGCAGCTCCGGCCGGAGATTGCCTTGCCGTCGGCGACGATGGGACCCGAGGTCTGGGTGGCGGGGTTCTCCTGGTAGTCGAGGATCCGGGTCTCCCACGCCAGCCGGCCGGTGGTGGCGTCAAGCGCGAAGATGTGGTCGTCGGCGCTCGTGTCGATGATGTACGAGCCGTAGATTGCCAGGTTCCGGTTGTTCTGCCAGAGGGTGTTGAAGACGTAGTCGCCGATGTCTTCCGGGACCTCCCGGCGGTACTCCCAGCGGAGGTCGCCGGTGACCGCGTCGATGGCCTGGATGACGTCGGCCGGATTGGGCATGTACATCACGCCGTCGTAGACCAGCGGCGTCCCCTGCTGGCGCCCCTCGGTCATCGCGCGCGACCAGACCATGCGCAGCTCCCCGACGTTGCTCCGGTCGATCTCATCCAGCGGGCTGTAGCCCCAGCCGTCGAGCGTCCGCCGCCACATGAGCCATTCGGACGCGGGCGGATCCTGCAGCATGGCGTCCGTGACCGGCACGAAGTCGGCCTCGGACTGCGCGTGCGCCACCGTCGACCCGGCTGGCGCCAGCGTCGCCCCCGCGATTCCCACGACGAGCAGAACGAGAACGATGCGGGCGGGACTCGACATCTGCATCACGACCCTCCAGGCAATCCGAGGTGAACGCCGGATCCGCATTGTATGCGCGCGAGCCGCCATTGGGCGCCAGCGCGTGAGCCGCGGGTGTGCGATTCGCCGGCCGCGAGCGCTGCGACGTCGTCCGTTCGTCGGGTGCGCCGTACGCGGGTTTGGCGACCGGCGACGGCCTGCCTGCGCCGGCATCGACCGTCGCGGAAACGTGGCTCTGCTCCGGATTCAGCGGGCGGCAGCAACGCGCCAGCGCCGGAGCGCGGCGGCTATCTCGCCCCTCGCGGTCGATCGCGGCCGCGTGTTGTGGTTCACGAAGTAGCAGAAGACGATGGGAGCGTCCGAGTCCGGGCCGATGATGCCCGCCAGGGCGATGGTGTGGCGCAGCGTCCCCGTCTTGGCGGCGAGGGTCGGCAGGCGCGGCCACGCCCTGAGCGTGCCTTCGCCCCGCCCGGCCAGCGCGTCGATGAACGTCTCGGCCCACGGCTGCCCGGCCGCGTAGGCGAGCACCCGCACGACGGTCGCCGGCGCGATCAGGTTGGCGGCGGACAGCCCCGAGCCGTCCCGCAGCGACGGCTCGGCTGAAACGCGCCTGCCCGGGTCCGGCAGATCCTCCACGAAGTCGGCGACGACCTCGACGCCGTCGTCGAAGCGGCCCGTCTCCGCCGCCTCCAGCCCCAGCGTGAGGATGAGGGTGTCGGCGTACCAGTTGTGGCTCCTCGTCAGGATCTCCGGGAGGAGCTCCTCCAACGGGGGCGAGTGCAGCTCGGCGAGCACGGCGGCCGGGTCGGACGCGGGCCGCGCTCGGGCCTGGAGTCGCACGGCCCCTTCCACGGCCACGCCGGCTGCGTGCAACGCATCGCGCAGGCGCCGTGCCGCGCGCAGCACGGGCGCGGGGTCGCTGGCCGGGACCGTGAAGGACGGCTCGCTGATCGGGTACTCGCCGCGGAGCAGCAGCGTGTCGGTGTCCCATACCGGCAGGAAATCCAGGCTGCCGGCGCCCTGGCGGTCGCGGCCCACGGTCACCGTGCGGTTGATCACATCGACGCCGGCGGGAGCCCGCACCCGGGCCGGCGCCCCGACCGCGGGTCCCGGCGCGACCCGCACCGTGATGGTCGCTTCGTCCACCGCCAGGCCCGCCGGCGGCGCGCCGTGGCGATAGGGGAGGTCGCCGAAGGAGCGGTCCAGCGGGTACAGGCGGCCGGGGAAGCGCCCGGCGTCGACGACGAGGTCGCCCGTGATCCGCGTGACGCCGTGCGCGCCCACCTGGCCGGCAAGCGTCGCCAGCGGCTCGTCGGCGCCGTCGTCGAAGAACGCGCCCCAGGTCGGATCCGCGCCCGGCTCCACGACGAGATCGCCGTCGAGAACGCCGTTCGCAACCGATCCGTCGGTCGTCAGGCGGGTGCGCCAGCGGTACGCGGGGCCGAGGTGCTCCAGGGCGGCCGCCACCGTGACGACCTTGAGCACCGACGCCGGCACGAACAGGCGGCCGGCGTTCAGCTCGTCGATGACCTGCAGCTCCCCGCCAGCCAGCAGCCGTGCCGCCAGATAGCCGCGGTGCGCCCCGTCGGCGGGCGCCTGAGCCGTGGCTTCCGAGGGCGCGTGCAGGGCGGTGAGCGCCGTCGCGCCAAGCAGCAGGAGCAGACGAAGAGTCGTCATTTGCCGGCCGGACCTATCCGAACCGCTTCGCGTCCGCCGAAGCGTAACTCGCCATCATGCGGTCGAGCCCGACCGTCGCCTCGAGCGTGTCGACCACCTCCGCCAGGCGCGCGCCCGGGATGACGCACGTCATCTCCTCGGAGCGCATCCCCGTCCGGGAGCGGCTGAGCGCGCATCCCACGCTGGCCGCCACCACGTTCCGATCCTTGGCCATGGCCACGATGTGGCACTGCGGCTTGCCTTCTATCGGCATCTCCGGGAAGGCGTCCTTCAGCGTCATCAGCCCGAGGCCGTTGATGCGCAGCAGCACGACGTCGGGCGGTGTGTTGCGCTCGGCGAGCGGTCCGTACACCACCGACTCCGGCCGCTCGGCGACGTGTGGCAGGCCCATCACCGCCGCCTGATCGACCCAGCCGGCCTCGAGGACCGCGCCCACGTCGTCCTTCGTCGCCGCTTCCTCCAGCGTGATGAAGCCGTGCGTGTAGCTGCCGACGCTGCAGTTGGCGTGGTCCGCGGCGACGGTGGCGAAGGTGTCGCCGGCGCCCTGGATCCAGAAGACGCAGCCGGCCGGGACCTGCCCGGTGCGGCCGTGCTCGTTCGGCTCCGGGTAGTTGGGCTCGACGCGCGGCGCCGGCGGTGTTTCTCCAGGCGCGTGGAACGAAATCGCCAGCGGGGCCGCGAACGGCTTCAGCGCGGCGACGAGGCGGTCGTTGAGTGAGTTCCAGTCGGTCTTCGGTGCATCGTCGGTCGTCGTCATGCCGCGATTATAGGGTCGCCCGGTCGGGTCGGGCCGGGAAGCGGACGCAACGCACCGGGCAGCGTGGGTTGCGCGCAGCCGCCCCGGCTGCGGCGGAGCTCCTGTCCAAGAACGTCCCGCGGGGATGAACCCCGGCCGGGCTCCATACGTTACAGGTAGCATGATGTTCTGGCAGGAGGTCCGGTACGCCCTCCGGCGTCTGATCAGGGACCGGTCGCTCAGCCTCATGGCGGTGGCGGCGCTCGGGCTCGGCATCGGCGCCAACGCCGCCGTCTTCGCGATCGTGCATGCCGTGTTCATCCGCGGCCTGCCGTTCGACGAGCCCGGGCGGATCGTCAACGTCTCGTCGCGCGACAGCGACCGCGGACAGACCGGAGGCGTCTCGCTCCCGGACTTCGAAGACTATCGCGCGGCGGCCGCCTCGCTCAGCGGGCTGGCCGCCTTCACGGCCGGCGGGACCGCGAACCTGAGCGACGCCGATCATGCCCCCGAGCGGGTCACGGGGTCGCTGGTCACGCCGAACACGTTCCGCCTGCTCGGCCAGCGGGTGTTGCTCGGCCGGGACTTCCTGCCCGAGGAAGGCGAGCGGGGCGCGGACCGGACCGTCATCCTGAGCTACCACGTGTGGCAGGACCGCTACGCGGGCGACCCCGGCGTGCTCGGCCGGGTGGTGCGGGTCAACGACGAGCCGTCGACGATCGTCGGCGTCATGCCGGAAGGGATGCGGTTCCCGCTGAACTCCGATACCTGGCGGCCCTTGCAGCCGACCGATGCCCTGGACCGCCGCGACAACCGGATGCTGTCGACCGTCGGCCGGCTGGCTCCGGGCGTCGAGCTCGCCGCCGCGGACGCCGAGGTGCGCGCGCTGGCGGGGCGGCTCCGCCAGCAGTATCCGGACACGAACGAGCACACGGACGCCGTCGTCCGAACATTCAACGACTGGGCGAACCCCGCCGACGTCAGGCTGATCATCTCGACGTTGATGGGCGCGGTGGCGTTCGTTCTGCTCATCGCCTGCGCCAACGTCGCCAACCTGCTGATTGCGCGCTCGGCGCAGCGGGCGCGCGAGGTGGCCATCCGGGTCGCGCAGGGCGCCACGCGGTGGCGGATCGTCCGCCAGTTGCTGGTGGAGAGCCTCGCGCTCGGCGCGGCGGGCAGCGCCGCCGGCCTCGGGCTGGCCGCCGCCGGCATCCGCCTGCTCGACATTGCCACGCGCGACGTCGGCAAGCCGTTCTGGATGACCTTCCACCTCGACGGCGCGGTCGTCACGTTCCTCGCCCTCGTGTGCGTCGGGTCGAGCGTGCTCTTCGGGCTGGCGCCGGCGCTGCACGTCTCGAAGACGCCGGTCGGTGAGCTGCTGCAGGAAGGGGGGCGCACCGGGGCCGGCGGGGTGCGCGCGCGCCGCCTGGCCGCGGCGATGGTGGTCGTCGAGGTGACGCTCGCGGTCGTCCTGCTGGCGGGTGCGGGCTTGATGATCCGCAGCTTTCAGGAGTTCTATCGGATCGATCTCGGGTTCGACCCCGCTCGAGTGCTGACCGGACAGGTCACGCTGGTCGCCCGCAAGTACCCCGAGCCGGCGGATCGGCTCCGGTTCGTCGAGCAGCTCCAGCAACGCCTGGATGCGATGCCCGGGATTCGCGCGGCGAGCGTCGCCACCACCTTCCCTCTCTTCGGCGGGTTGCAGCGGTCGCTCGATATCGACGGGCGTCCGTCGTCTGACGGGGGGCTCGCACCCACCGTGACGACGCTGAGCGTCGGCGCCCGGTATCTGGAGTCGCTCGGCGTCTCGCTGTCGCGGGGGCGCGCGCTGACGCTGGAGGACGGCCGCGCCGGGGCGGAGTCGGTGGTGGTGAACGCGCGTTTCGCCGCCCGGTTCTTTCCCGGCGGCGACCCCGTCGGGCGGCGGATCCGCCTGCAGGCGCGGGGCGAGCCGCCCGGCCCGTGGCTGACGATCGTCGGCGTGAGTCCGAGCATTCGGCAGGCCGACCTGCGTGAGCCCGATCCCGATCCGGTCGTCTACCTGCCGTATCGGCTCTACACCGGCGGCCCGGCCGCGCTGCAATGGTCGCTCGCCCTGCAGCTTCTGACGGCGGGCGATCCTGCCGCGTTCGTCCCGCAGCTCCGCGCCGCGGTGCAGGCGGTCGACCCCGACCTGCCCGTGTTCGGCGCCCAGTCGCTGTCGGCCCGGCTCCGGGACGGGCGCTGGACGTACCTGCTCTTCAGCGGCCTGTTCGGCATCTTCGCGGCGATCGCGCTGGTCCTCTCGGCGGTCGGGATCTACGCGGTCACGGCGTACTCGGTGACGCAACGGACGCAGGAGATCGGCATCCGCATGGCGCTCGGCGCGCCGCCCGGACAGGTGATCTGGGTCGTTCTGCGCCGCGGGCTCGCGCAGGTGGGGGCCGGGCTGATCGCGGGATCGGCCGGCGCGTTCGCGGTCGGCCGCCTGATCGAGAGCCTGCTGGTGCAGACGTCTCCCCGCGACCCCGTGACGCTGGCGATGGTGCTGGCGGTGCTGGCGGCGGCGACGGTCGCCGCCTGCGTCGGCCCGGCGCGCCGGGCGGCCGCGATCGATCCGGTGGAGGCGCTGCGGTTCGACTGAAGCCGGTCGCGCCGGCCTCGTCAGTCCGCGACGGTGAACGCCACGGACGCCATCCTGGTGTCCCAGATCAGCGCCAGCCGCCCTCCGCTCGCGGTCATGTCCAGGAACTGCCACGAGAGCTGATCGAAAGCGACCGGCAGGGTCTTCAGTTCCATCGGCGTGCGCAGGACGTCGCGGTCGTCCGTGTACTCGAAGGCGCCGAACAGCGCCTCGCGGTTCTCGTAGTCGTAGGTCTCCTGGGCCGGCCAGGTGGAGACGATGAAGGTCCAGACCGTGTCCGACAGGTCGATGAACAGCGTGTACTCGCCGGGTTCCACCCGCGTGCCCGCGATCAGCAGCGCCGCCTCGGTGACGAGCCGCGTCGACCGGTTGGCGCCGGCGCGCCACACCGGGGCGCCGTCGTTGAGCATCTCCGCCCAGTCCGGCGGGCCGAACAGGTCGCGCCCGCGCTTCAGCGGCCGCCCGTAGTACACGTCGATCCACGCCCCGCCGAGGTAGCCGTACTGAACGGGGTCGAAGTTGCCGCCGACCTGCACGGCGGAGTGGCCGGGGGGACTGAGGATGCGGCGTTCCTGGGCGAAGGCGGAATCCGGCGCGGCGGCCAGCGCAATGAGGACCGCGCCCGTGGCGAAGGCGGTCCGGATGACGAGGGCTGGGAGTCTGCGCCCGAGGAAACGATGCCGGCGCGGACGACGCTGATCCGTGGGAGGGGTGCGCATCACTCTGTTCTCCTCTCGAGCCTACCCGGCTCTGCCGGACCGGCGTGTTCATGGAACAGGATCATGAGTTCTTTCTTGGCGAGGTCCGGGAGGCCGGCCGGAAACGGTTCGAAGCCTATCACCCGCAGGCCGGGCCTGCCCGGCCGCGGTCGCGTGTTCCCGGCCAGCACCGCGTTGCACGCAGGCGGCCGGCGCGCACCGGTCCGTTCGTCGCCTCGCGGCGCCCGCCGGTATATCGTCACACTGAGGCAGGCGTCCCGGTCCGGTGGCGACGAACCGGGCGGCGCCTCGGATATCCGGCCCGGCGAAGGCAGGAGGTTGACATGACCCGTCGATGGTTGGTGCAGTCGGTGGCGGCGGCGGTCACGATGTGGTGGCTGGCGCCGGCTCCCGTAGCCGGTCAGGAGCCGGGGGCGGCGGCGGCGGAAAATCCCGCGGCGGCGGAGCCCGCGTCTTTCCGGACGCCCTGGGGCGATCCGGACCTGCAGGGCATCTGGTCCTACGCCACGTTCACCCCGTTGCAGCGGCCGGACAATCTGGCCGGACGAGAGTTCCTGACGTCGGAAGAGATCGCGGAGCAGAACCGGGGCGATGCCACCCGCGCCACGTCCGAACGCCGCGGCGAGCTCAGCGCCGAACGCGACCTCGCCCTCGCCTACAACCAGGTATGGTGGGATCGGGGCGAGTCCACCGGGCGCACCTCGCTCATCGTCGATCCGCCCGACGGAAGGCTTCCGCCCCTCACCCCCGCGGCCGAGCGGCGGCAGGCGGAGCTGCGGGAGCACCGCCGCGCCCACGCCTTCGACTCCTGGGCGGATCGGCCGCTGCAGGAACGCTGCATGACCTACCAGCGGGTGCCCCCGGTGCCGTCCGGCTACAGCAACGCTTACCACATCTTTCAGGCACCCGGGCAGGTCGTCATTCTCAACGAGATGATTCACGACGTGCGCGTCATTCCGCTGGACGGGCGCGCGCCGATCGACGGCCGCATCCGGCAGTGGAACGGCGACGGGCGCGGCCGCTGGGACGGCGACACCCTCGTGGTGGAGACCACGCACTACCGCGACGACACGACCTGGCGCGGATTCCCGGGAACGCGCAACCTGCGCGCGGTCGAGCGGTTCACCCGCGTCGACGACGACACCATCGACTACCGCTACACGATTCACGACGAGGCCACCTATACCCGGCCCTTCACGGTCGAGCTGCCGCTCGAGAGCCCGCCGGGCTACGTCATCTACGAGTACGCCTGCCACGAGGGGAACTACTCGATCGCCAACGCGCTGGCCGGCGAGCGAGCCCTGGAGGCCAGGGGATCGCGCTAGGCGAAGGAGATCGGGTCGCCGGCGATCACCGGGCGCGGGGCGCGGCCACGCCCACCCCGTGCTCGTACACCAGCCGTCCCCCGCGTTCGGCCGTCTGGAACAGGAGCAGGACGCCGACGAGGCCGGCCGCGACGACCGGCAGCCACCGTACGCGGGCGGTCATCAGGCCCGCCAGATCCAGACCGAGCCGGCCCAGCGCGAAGACGCCCAGGTAGACGGTGGCGCGTAGCGCCCACGCCCAGTGCTCGTCGACGACCGCTTGCGCCGGACCCGGTATCCGCACCAGAGCCGCGTCGCTCCGGCCGGTGAAGTACGCGGCGAGCAGAGCCGCCGCGCCCGCCACGTAGAGGCCGGTCGCGGTCGTTCGCAGCGCCGAGCGCGGGCCCGCGCCGAGCGCCGCGACGTCGATGACCGCGGCGGTCACGATCAGCCCGATCGGGAAATGCACGATCAGCGGGTGGAGCGTCACGGCGTCAGTTTCCGCCCCGCGGCGGCAGGGCCGATTCGTCGATCGAGGTCCAGTTGCCGCGGCTGAGCGCGTCGATGACTGCGCGGCGGACCTCCGGGTCGTCGGCGTCCATCAACCCGATGAGCGCCTCCATCGCCGGCTCGCCGCCGGTGCGGGCCAGCGCGTCGATCACGTCATGGAGCGCATCGCCCGCGATCAGGGTCAGGGCCGTGATCAGCCCGCGCGTTGCCCGCGGGTCGCGGATCCGGCCGAGCGCCCAGGCAATCCGTTCCTGCACGGCGGCGTCCGCGTCCTCCAGGGCCGCCACCAGCCCGTCCACGGCGGCCGGATTCCGCAACGCGCCCAGGGCCCAGGCCGCTCGCTCGCGGACCTCCTGGACCGGATCCCGCAACAGACCCAGGAGACCGTCGACCGCCGCGTCATCCCGGATCCGGCCGAGCGCCCAGGCGGCCTGCCCGCGCACGCGGGCATCCTCGTCGCCCAGCGCGGTGCGCAGGACGGTCGCCGCCGCTTGCGCCCGGTGTTGTCCGAGCGCCCGCGCCGCCCGCGCGCGGACGTTGGCGTCGGGATCGCGCAACGCACCGATGAAGGTGCTGGCCAGTCGCGACTCGACGGCGCCGAGAGGCGCCGCCTCGAATTCCGCCGTTGGCGGCGCGGGCACGCTGTGCTCGACGCCCGGCGTGGGCGCGGCCGTCGCGCCACCGAGCTGGCGGCGCGCCTCGGAGACGTGCTGGACGAACGACGCGAACACTTCTTCCGCGACACGGTGCCAACGCTCGAACCACCCGTCGCGCGGCGGCGCGGCCTGCGATGGAGCGGCGGTCCGGCTGCCGTTCATCGGCGTGTCGATTGCCGGTCCCGGGAGCGTCTCGACGGTCGGTGTCACGGCGGATACCGCCAGCACGGCTCCGGTGAGGAAAACGGCGGCGAGGACCGCCGTCGAGCGTTCGGCCGCGCGCCGGACGGTCGGGTCGAGAATGGCGCGCATCCGGCGTTCGAGTTGCGAGGGTCGCGCTATGGCGACTGCCGCCGACGCGGCAAGGCCGGGCGCTCGACACTCGCGGGCGATGTCGAGCAGGTGATTCGCATAGTCGGAAGCACGGCTTCCCAGGCCCAGCACCGCGTCGTCGCACGCCTGCTCGCGCTCGACGCGCAGTCGGAACGCGGCGAGCCAGACGAGGGGATTGAACCAGTAGACCGCGCAGGCCCCTTGCGCCAGCAACTGGGTGGCGACGTCGGCGCGCTTGACATGGGCGAGCTCGTGGCGCAGCACGACCGTGCGGCGGGTGGACTGCCACCCCGACGCTGTCGCGGGCAGAAGAATGACCGGCCGGCGCCAACCCCAGGTCATCGGCATGGCCACGCGGTCGCTCTGGAGCAGGCGCACGGGACATCGGATCTCGAGACGCGCGCGCGCGTCATGCAGCGGATCGAGCCATTCCCGCGCCGTGACCGGCGTGGCCTGGGCGACCAGCCGGCGAATGTTCCGGATCCCGGCCAGGGACCAGGCCGCGAGCGCCGCTGCGCCGACCCCCCAGATGGCGAGCCACAGGGTGCTCCAGGCGGCGGCCGGCACGGCGGCCGGATCGGGCCTCGGAGCTTCGACAGCCCCGGCCCCGGCGCGCGCCCGGACTGCGCCGGCCGGGGGCGCCGTCGACGGACCGACGTCCAGGGCCGCCGCCGGCTGCCGGCCGTGCGTCCATGGCGACGGAATCGGTACCGGCACCCCGGGAAGGGCTGCGCCGGCCAGTGGCAGCACCAGCACGCCGGCGAGAGCGAGCGCCCAGACGAAATGGCGAAGCGCCGCGGAACGGCGGCCGGCGAGCGTCGCGAGCGCCGTGGCGATGCTGAGCAACGCTGTGGCGCGCACGGCTCCGTCGGCCAGCGCCGACATCCAGAACGAGCTCATCGCCTATCGTCCTTCCTGCCGGGCCCGGTCGATGAGGGCTTCCAGGCGATCGAGATCGGCCTCCGACAGGGGCGACTGGTCGATCAGCGCAGCGACCGTCGCCTGTGTGGACCCGTCGAAGAACGTCTGCACGACGCGGGCGAGCGCCGAGCGTCGCGCCGTTTCGGGCGGCACGGTCGGCCGGAAGACGTAGCGGGGTCCCTGGCGCCGATGTCGGAGGTGGCCCTTGTCTTCGAGCACGCGAAGCAGCGCGCGCACCGTCGAGTAGCTCGGCGGGTCGGGCAGTGCACCGAGCACCTGGGCGGCGGTCGCCTGCCCGTTCTGATAGACGACGTCCATGATTTGACGCTCCCGGCGCGAGAGATGGCGGTGTGTCTTCGGCATCCTGGAGAGTCCTCTTCCGGTTCCGGGGAAGCGCGACCGTGCGGCTGCGGCAGAAGTGCTTGAAAACTAGCAGCCTCTCTGAGAACTAACACCTGCGCCGAGCGCCTGTCAAAACGTGCAGACGCGGTACGGCGGGCGTCGGAGCGGCAGGTGCGTTACAGCAGCAACGAATCCCAACGCTATCGACGGGAGATTCGGTGCGCGGGGGCCGGAGTCGGTTGTAGGGCTCGCTTCCGGCTGATATGTTGGGTCCGTTCGGCGGTTCGGTCGTCGTCCGCCGGCGCCGGCCGCCACAGGCGTTGGTTCACGTGTTGTCCGTGGAGGTACGCGATGAGACCTGGACTGCTGTGCGGCGGGTTGCTCTTGCTGGTGGTCGCCCTCGTCGGCTGCGCGCCCGGCGCGGACACGGCCTCGGACGAGCCGATGGAGGAAGCGGCCCCCGCCTACGTGCCGCCCGACTTCACGCGCGAGTCGCGCGACCTCGGCCAGGCGGACATCGAGCGGATGATGGACGAGCTGTCGAACTGGGGCCGCTGGGGTCCCGACGATCAGCTCGGGGCCGCGAACCTGATCACCCCGCAGAAGCGGCTGGAGGCGCTGGCCCTGGCCACCGAGGGCATCACCGTGTCGCTGGCGCGCCGCGTCATCAAGGAAGAAGCCGACGACGTCCCGAGGCCGTTCGGCCACAGCATGCTGGGGGTGCCCGATCCGACCGGCGAGCCAAGCTTCTTCGGCGGCGTCAGCGACAACTACAACGTCAGCTACCACGGCTACTCCCACAGCCACATCGACTCGCTGTGCCACATCCTCTACAAGGGGCAGATGTACAACGGCATCTCGCACGACACGATCACCGAGGACGGCTGCTCGAACGCATCCATCATCAACCTGCAGGGCGGCATCGTGACGCGCGGCGTGCTGCTGGACTTCCCGCGCCTGCAGGGCGTGCCGTACCTGGAGCCGGGGACGCCGATCTACGTGGAGGATATCGAGGCCTGGGAGGAAATGGCCGGCGTGACCGTGCAGCCGGGCGACGCGGTCTTCGTCCGTACCGGCCGCTGGGCGCGCCGCGCCGAGATGGGCCCCTGGAACATCTCCGGGAACGCGGCCGGGCTGCACGCCTCCACCATGCCGTGGGTGAAGTCGCGCGACATCTCGTTCCTCGGCAGCGACGCCGCCCTCGACGTGGTGCCGTCGCTGGTCGAAGGCGTCAATCTGCCGGTGCACCTGATCACCATCGTGGCGCTGGGAGTCGACCTGTTCGACAACCAGGACCTGGAGGCGCTGGCCGAAACCGCCGCGTCGCTGAACCGCTGGGAGTTCACGCTGATGGCGGCGCCGCTGGCCGTGGAGAACGGCACCGGCTCGCCGATCAACGCGCTGGCCATCTTCTGAGAGTCGGCGCCGGCGCCGGGCGCTGAGCGGGACGGACACGGAGCCCCCGCCAGTGACAGCGCGACGCGATTGGGTCAGACTGATCCCCGATGGATTCTCCTCTGCCCGGGGCCGGTGTGACGGCGTCGACTCTCGTGGCCTGCCTTCTGGCGCCGCTGGCGACGGTGGGACAGACCGTCGCGCCGGCCGGGCAGGCCGACGACGGCGCACTCGAGTGTCCCGCGCTGGATCCGCGCGGGCCGGCAGCGGACCCGGACCTGTACTGCATCGAGCTGATCCACGCGCCCGACTTCCCCGGCGCGTCGGGCTACGTCGAGCTGACGCCGTCCGATTCGCCGTTCGGCGCCGCGGTCACCATCGACGGCCATCACCGCTTCGACCTCGCCCTCCAGCTCGCCGGCCTGCCCGACCCGGCGGGGCTCGGCGACTACAGCGGCTACGTGGCCTGGGCGACGACGCCGCGGCTGCGGCCCGTCGTGAACCTGGGGCGGGTAGCCAACGGCCGCACGGCGGTCGGACCGATCGACCTGGACAAGTTCCTGGTGCTGGTCACTGCCGAGTCGGATCCGGACGCGCCGGCGTGGGAGGGCCGCATCGTGCTGCGCGGCACCTCGGCCGGCATGCGCATGGAGCCGGAGGACCTGCTGGCGCTGACCGGGATGGTCGGCGGCGCCGCGCTCCCCCCGCCGGCCCGCGGGTGGCGGCGTCCGCCCATGCACCCGTCGGTGGCGATGATGCCGGGCGTCGGCCGCCTCACCCCGCCGGCCGATCCGTTCCTGCCATCGGCGGCGGAGCCGCTCCCACCGGCGCGCCCGCGGGAGATCGTCCGGCTCGGCGACGGCGCCACGCTCGACCTGGAGGCGGGGCTCGTCGAGCGCACCATCGACGGCCGCACCCTCACGATGTACGGCTTCAATGGGCAGTACCCGGGCCCGCTCATTCACGTGCCGCAGGACGCCACGATCACGGTGAACGTCACCAACCGGCTCAGCCTGCCGACCGCCGTCCACTGGCACGGCATCCGGCTCGAGAACCGTTTCGACGGCGTCCCCGGCCTGACGCAGGATCCGATCGAGCCGGGCGAGACCTTCCAGTACCGCATCCACTTCCCGGACGCCGGGCTCTACTGGTACCACCCGCATCACCGGGAGGACGTCCAGCAGGACCTGGGGCTGTACGGCAACCTGCAGGTGGAGTCGGCCGACCCGGCGTACTTCGGTCCGGCCAACCGCGAGCAGGTGCTGATGCTCGACGACCTGCTCGTCGACGCGGCGGGCCTCGCGCCGTTCGGCCGCGACCGGGCCACGCACGCGATGATGGGCCGCTTCGGGAACCTGCTGCTCGTCAACGGCGATCCGGACTACCGCCTGACCGTCGACCGCGGCGAGGTCGTCCGCTTCTTCCTGACCAACGTCTCGAACACCCGCACGTTCAACGTGTCGTTCGGCGGCGCCCCGATCAAGCTGGTGGCGTCCGACCTGGGCAAGTTCGAGCGGCAGACGCGGGTCGACAGCGTGGTCATCGCGCCGGCCGAGCGCTACATCGTCGAGGTGCGCTTCGACGAGGCCGGCGAGGTGCCGTTCGCCAACCGCGTGCAGGCGATCGATCACGTCTACGGGAACTATTTCGCCGACGACGCCACCCTCGGCACGGTCACGGTCACCGACACGCCGGCCGCGCCGGACCACGGAGACAGGTTCCGCGAGCTGCGCAGCCACCCCGACGTCGGGGCCGACATCGAGCGCTACCGCGACGAGTTCGACCGGCCGGTCGACCACCGGCTGCTGCTGACGCTGGAGATCGGCGACCTGCCGGACCCGCTCGAGCCGCTGCTGAACCTCGACCGCGCGTTCTTCAACCCGGTGGAGTGGAGCGGCACCATGCCGCGCATGAACTGGGTCACCACCGCCGACCGCGTGCGCTGGATCCTGCGCGACCTGGACACCGGCCTGGAGAACGACGCCATCGAGTGGCGCTTCAGGCGCGGCGACGTGGTGAAGATCCGCCTGCGCAACGACCGCGAGGCGGTCCACGCCATGCAGCACCCGATCCACATCCACGGCCAGCGGTTCCTGGTGCTCGGCCGCGACGGCGTGCCGAACGACAACCTGGTCTGGAAGGACACGACGCTCGTGCCGGCCGGATCGACCGCCGACCTGCTGCTGGAGTTGTCCAACCCCGGACGCTGGATGCTACATTGCCACATCGCCGAGCACCTCGAAGCGGGGATGAAGCTGGTCTTCGACGTCGCCGCCGGCCCGCCGCCGGGGCGGCGTTGAGCTTGGTGAGACGGTTCGCCGCCGGCAGCCGCTGATTATCCCGAAGCGCGATCGGGCACGGCGCGGGAGGCGGTTTCGGTCGGACACAGGTCGGGTCGCCGGCCCCGCAGAAGGGTCGTCGACGCAGATGGAGGAATACAAGATGCGGCTTCTCATAGCCACGCTCGCCGTTCTCGTCGCCGCCCTCCCGTGCGCCGCGCAGCCGGCGGACACGCTCTCGGGCGCCGTGCGCCAGTTCGTCGAGATCGGCGAGCCGGTGGTGGCCCTGACCGGCGTGCAAGTGGTGGACGGCACGGGCAGTCCGGCGGCCAGCGGCCGGACCATCCTGATCCGGGACGGCCGGATCGCGGCGGTCGGTCCCGACGCCGAGGTCGACATCCCCGGCGGCGCCCGCGTCCTGGCCCTCGACGGCCACACGGTCGTCCCCGGCTTCGTCGGCCTGCACGACCACACCTTCTACATGACCCGCGGCCGGCGGGTGCAGCTCAACTTCAGCGCGCCGCGCCTGTACCTGGCCAGCGGCGTGACCACCATCCGCACCACCGGCGCCTTCTCGCCCTACAGCGAGCTCAACCTGAAGCGGTCGATCCAGGAGGGGCAGGAGATCGGCCCGCGGATGTTCATCACCGGGCCGTACCTGTCGGGCGCCGGCGCCATGTCGCAGATGTTCCAGGTCAGCACGCCGGAGGATGCCCGCCGCGTCGTCGCCTACTGGGCCGACGAGGGGGTCGACTGGTTCAAGGCCTACACGCGGATCGGCGACGACGAGCTGGCCGCCGCCATCGACGAGGCGCACCGGCGGGGCGTGCGGGTCACCGGCCACCTCTGCTCGGTCTCGTTCCGGGAGGCGGTGGCCATGGGCATCGACAACATCGAGCACGGCTTCTTCACCAACAGCGACTACGTCGCCGGCAAGCAGCCCGGCGTCTGCCCGCCCAACGTGCGGCGGAGCCTGCTGGAGGTCGACCTCGAGGGCGAGGAGGTGGCGGCCACCATCCGCGAGATGGTCGAGCAGGGCGTGGCGATGACCTCCACCCTGCCGGTCTACGAGCTCGCCATCCCCAACCGGCCGCCGCTGGAGCAGCGGGTCCTCGACATGCTGGCCCCCGGCGCCCGCGACGAGTACCTGCAGTCGCGCGCCGACGTCGCCTCGCGCGACGACGCCCCCATGGCCGAGCTGTTCCCAAAGGCGCAGGCGTTCGAGCGGATGTTCGTCGAGGCGGGCGGACTGCTCGCGGCCGGGGTGGACCCGACCGGCATGGGCGGGGCGCTGCCCGGCTACGGCGACCAGCGCAACTACGAGCTGCTGCTCGAGTCCGGGTTCAGCCCCGAGCAGGTGATTCAGATCATGTCGCTGAACGGCGCCCGCGTGCTGGGCGAGGACGAGCGGCTCGGCTCCATCGAGCCGGGCAAGCTGGCCGACCTCGTCGTCATCGACGGCGATCCCGTGCGCCGGGAGGCGGAGATCCGCAACGTGACCCTGGTCTTCAAGGAAGGCGTCGGCTACGACGCGCCGGCGCTGGCCGAGTCCGTGCGGGGGCTCATCGGGCTACGGTGACGACAACCGACGCGCGATGAGGCCGCTTGGAGAAGCCCAGTCTGGGAAATTGCCATGCGGTGAAGATCTCAGGCGGGTGCGGTCTCGAAGGCGACGATGTTGCGGGTTTCCCGGCTGAACTCGACGCCGATGAGGTGGACGGGCCGGCCCGAGGCCCGGTATGTCGCCGCGTAGTCCCGCTCGCGGAGCTGTGCGAGGGCGGCGCCGGAGGGCTCCTGCTCCGCCACCTTGCACTCGAACAGGTACACCTGCCCTCCGCAGCGCACGGCCAGGTCCACCCGACCCCGGTTGCTGCTGTCCTCGGCGGCCACTTCCATCCCGGCCGCTGCCAGGTGCGAGTAGAGAACGCTCGCGTAGTACCCCTCGTAGCGGGCGATCTCGTTCCGGGTGTGCCACTCGTAGGGGATGGCGTCGAAGCACGACCGGATAGAGCGCCTCGATCCCCGCGAAGTCGTTCGCCGCGAACAACTCCCGCAGGCGTGCTCCCGACAGCGCCCGCCGCGCCGGCGTCACCGCGCGCAGCAGTTGACGATTCAGGCTCTGCCGTACCTCGCGGTTCGGGTACCCCAGGCAGTACACGGGTCCGTCACCCTCGTCCCTTTCGTCCACGATCGTCAGGTATCCGCTCTGGAACAGCAGCGCCTCGGGCGCCATCTCCTCGACATCGAACGCGGAGAGCAGGTCGGCGTCCGCCGTCATGCCGTCGAGGTCCACGGAGAGGATGCCGCGACGGCGCAACACCTCGATCAGGAAGCGCGGTGTCGCGGTGCCGAACCAGTGTGGGTTGAAGTCCCGCGTGTTGAAGAAGAGCAGGATGTCGTAGGGGTTGTAGACCCGCTCCCCCCCACGCCAGTTGTATCCGTTGTACCACTCGCGTATGCGCTCCCGGTCGAGTCCCGGAAGCTCGGGCGCGAACACCGCGTGTAGCAGTTCTCCTCCCGGATCTTGCGGAAGGTCTGGATGCCGAGCGGCAGCTTGCGTCTCACCGGGGCCTCTCCCCGCTGGTACTCGCGCCCTGCCATGTCAATCTCCGGCGCCCCGAAGCGCCTCGCCGGTTCGGCGTTTCGGCCCATCCCCGCCGTCGAACCCCGCGTCGAGCTTGTCGAGAACCCGCAGTCCGTCCTTTACGGATCCCCGCGCAGCCAGCGCGCGGAAACGCGTCTCCGCGTCGTGCTGCGTGAGCGCCATGGTGCAGAGCTCCTCCATCAGCTTGTTCACGCTGATGGCTCGCCCACGGGCAAGGGCCTTCATGCGCGCGTGCGTATCGTCGGGCAGACGGATGGTGAGTGTCGACATGGCGTCAGGTCTCCGCAATCAGGCTGCTCGGGGTCAGGACGCGCAACTCGGGGAAGTGCAGTTCCGTCCGTTCGAAGTCGCGCGTGTTGTGGGTGACGATCGCCTCGGCACTCCCGGCGACGGCCAGCTCGACCACATGGTTGTCCGCCTCGTCGGGCAGATTCGGCCGCCACAGGTAGTACACGCGCACCCATCGGCAGCACGCGGCCATCGCCGCCCACAGGGCATCGCGCTCCCCGTCGGAGACCGGTGAACGGATGAACAATTCCGATCGCGACAGCACCGACTCGTACTCCGTGAACAGCCCCTGTCCCATCAGCGGCTCGTATCGACCCTGCAGGCAGCGTCGCAGAACCTCTCGGCTCGCACCGGCCGGGCTTGAAACAGCCGCGACGAAGACGTTCGTATCCACGACGATCCGCAAGGGCCGATGATAGCGCATGTGCTGTCGCCGGCGTGTTCGGGAAACGCCTTTTTCTCTTCTGGTCGAGGGCCGGGCACGGTATCATTCCCATTGACGAGACTCGGCCGGATCCGTTCCGCGTGGCGCCCCAGTGAAGACGCCCATCTACCTCGACTACGCCGCGACCACCCCGACCGATCCTGCCGTTGTCGCCGTCATGTCCCGCTACCTTGGACCGGACGGCGTGTTCGGCAACCCCGCGTCGCGGTTCCACAGCTTCGGGCGGGACGCCGAAGAGGCGGTCGAGCAGGCGCGCGTCCACGTCGCGGACCTCATCAACGCCGATCCGCGCGAGATCGTCTGGACCTCCGGGGCCACCGAGTCGGACAACCTCGCGATCAAGGGCGCCGTCGCCGCCTGCGCCGAGCCGCGACGAAAAGAGCTGCGATATTCCGAGCATCGTTAGCCCGTGTGCTCAGTTGGCTCAAGAGGACGTGACCGTCATTCTCGTGCCATACGATGCGAAGAAGGCGCGCATGATTTTCACGCGGGTGAATCGTTACGCGAAGCCAACGACGACCGGACAGAACATCGTTACGGACGATGACGACGTGGTCGCTGTCTTGTCCAGGGAAGTGGCAAACGATCTTATTGGCGGCCGGCTGACGAAGTACACTAGCAACACTCTCAGGCCGAAGGACGCTGAATTCACGACACTTGCCATAATCTATAACTGCACGGACGCTATTGTCACAAGCAGTTTTCCTGGTGGAAAGCTGGACAAAACGCAATTTCCGGAGGATGAGCGAAACAATCTCGCCCTGCCGACATTGAGTTGATACGGGCGGGGGATTCAATTCTCTGGAGCCCAACAGACGCCGCGGGGAGGACAAGGCGCTCGTCGGGGTCCTCGATGGCGTCGACGACGTAGCCGAGATTCATGATGTCGGCGGGCGTGCTTTGTCCGGCGGTTGGCGGTGCGATCGGCTCGCGTGGTGCTCACGGGGAGCGCTGAACCCGGATCCATTGCACCGACGCGCACGGTAGAGGCCACGCCGGATTCGTCGACGATGCGGAAGGCCCACGCTGTAGAAGCCGCCGCGGGTCAGTCGGCAGTGTCGGCGCCCTTGATGGCGTCGATGACCAGCGCACGCAGCTCGCGGATGTCTTCCTGCAGGTCGTCGAAGCGGGCGTTGACGTTGGCGTTGA
>VXME01000141.1:29436-34214 GCA_009861545.1 Acidobacteriota bacterium
GCGTTGAGGTCGTCGAAGCGGGCGTTGACGTTGGCGTTCTGCTGGATCATCAGGCCGGCCAGCATCAACAGCAGGGTGGCGAGTCCGATCCCGGTGCCGACGATACTCCTGATGATCGCCTTCGTATCGCTGGCCGCGCCGGGGGCCGGCGCCTCGGACACTTGGTGTCGCTCACGTCCATAGCGTAGCACCGTTCTCCGTTCCGGGCCCCCGGCGCCGCCTCACCGCCGTTCCAGCACCTCCAGCATCTGCGTCGCGCAGAACACGCGGTTGCGTTGCGCGTCGCCCGTCGGGGAGACGATTCCCGCGGCCTGCAGCCGTTCGATCGCTCTGGCGGCGGTGGTGAAGGCGATGCCAAGGCGGCGGGCGATTCCGGTAGTGGTCCAGAACGGGTTTTCACGGAACAGCTCCAGCACGGTCTCGGGCGCCCGCGATTTCCCCGTGGTCAGTTGCGTCCGCCAACGGAGCATCAACCGGTCGATGGTCCGAATCCGCCTCGCGGCATCTTCGGCTTCGCGGGCGACCCCGTTCAGGAAGTAGATCAGCCATTCGTGCCATTCGCCGGCCGCGGTCGTGCCGAGCAGCCGTGCGTAGTACTCCGGCCGCGTCGCCTCGAACCACGCGCTCAGGTACAGCAACGGCGCCTTCAGCACGTCCCGCTCAACGAGCAGGAGTGTCGTCACCAGGCGACCGACGCGGCCGTTTCCGTCGCGGAAGGGATGGATGGCTTCGAACTGGGCGTGCGCCAGTCCGGCGTGGATCAGCGGCGGCAGCGACTCGTCGTGCAGGAACCGCTCCCAGTGCTGCAGGCAGTCCGGAACCGCCTCGGGCGGCGGCGGAACGTACGTCGCGGTCTCCGGCCGGCAGCCGGGCGGACCGATCCAGTTCTGGGTGCTTCGGAACTCGCCCGGTGCGGCGGCCTCCCCGCGCACGCCGGTCATCAGCAGCCTGTGGGTCTCGCGTACGAGCCGGAGCGACAGGGGCAGCTTCTCCAGCTTCTTCACGCTGTGGTCCAGCGCGCGTACGTAGTTGGTTACCTCGTGGAGGTCCGCGCTGTCACGCGCGACCCGGGCGCCGGCTTCCGCGGCGAGCAGATCGGTGAGCGTCGACTGCGTGCCCTCGATCCGGCTGGACAGCACCGCCTCACGCCGAATGAACGGCCGAATCAGCAGGTGCGGATTCGGCAGCCGGCGACTCTCGCCGGCGAGTCGTCCAATCGCGCGGTCTGCCGCCGACAGGGCGTTGACCAGCTCCCGGTTCCACTCGAAGGCGGGCGGCAGCGGCGCCGGCACGAACGCCGTGTAGCCGGCCGCCAGGCTGACCGTTCTCCCGTGCGGCTTCCGGTGCCCGCTCCGCATGTCAGTTTGCAGCTTCGCCGATTGCCCGCCCTGTTATTGGCGACTACCGCCTCAATCGATAATAGCTCGCGCGCTCGTTTGCGGTAACGGTAACGAAGGCCGGGCCTCGTGGGGCTGCGGTCACAACTATCCTTTCGATTAGGAATCGACGAACCCGCACCGGCGGATCCATTCAAGATCTCGAGGCCGGCGCGTCGCGCACGACCCGGTGCCCGCGGACGGACACCCCGTGCTCGGCGAGCGCGGCCCCCCAGCCGTCCCTCGTGCCGATCGTGCTGGTCGCGTCGAGCAATCCCATCTTCTCCTCGCGCGCCGTCAGGCTGGCGAAGCGTTGCCGCGCAGGGTAGTCGTCGGCGACGAAAAGCTCCTTGCGGTGCAGCACGGGCGGATTGGCCGAGCGCGTGTAGTCGCGGAAGTGGAGATCGAGCCGCTTCAGATCGGCGACGACGGCACCCCGGAGGATCGGGTGCGCCACGCGGTCGAAGTCCTCGTAGGCGAGATAGGACACGCGAGCGCGCCGGCGGAAGAGCTTGACCAGCGTGAGCCCTTCCACCGCGCCCGCGAGCTGGCGGCCGCACCCTTCGTAGACCCGCAACACCGCGGGCAGGTGCTCGATCGCGCTGTGATGGACGTAGAGGGCGTCGGGCAGCAGCTTGCCGACGGTGGCATCGCGGCACGCACGATCCACGGCATCCTGGTCGCCAGCGGAGAACAGAAGGGCGTCTGCTTCCGTGCAGCCGGACCTGTACGACCCGAAGAAGGCGCGGATGTCGTGTCGCAGTTCGTCCGGCAGCGCGCCGAACCGGGGTCGTTTCGGAAACGCGGCCAGGGCGAGGTACACGAGGACGTCGGCTCGCCGTTCCTCGCGAATGCGATCCCAACGGTCGGCGCTGGTGACCCGGCGGAGTAGCGAGAACGCCCGGGCTACGCTGCCGAATACCGCCGTCAGTTGCGGTGCTGCCGGCAGCTCGCCGTCGACGGGGAGGCGCCCGCGGTCGGTCACGAACGCCATGAGCGGCTCGATCAGCTCCTTGTGGTCGGCGACGAGGGCCTGGGATTGCTCGATGCCGGGGACCCGCCACTGCCTGGAGACCCGGTTCACGGCGAACGACTGGGCGTCGGCCTCGTCGCGGAACACGTAGAAGACGCCGGGAGCCGCCGCGACCGGGGGTCTGTCGAGCGCCTGTTCGATCCACTGGCGAAGCTCCTCCTGCGTGAAGAACTTCTGGAAGGTGCGCTTGCCGGTGACGATCCCGTCGCCCTGGAAATCGACGGCGGCATCGGCCGCCTCCCAGTCGAGGCGGGCGGAGACGACGAGCACCTTGCGGGCGAGCTCCCACGCCGCGGCGAGAACGACGATGCGCTCGTCGGGGTCTTGGATTACGTTGACGACGTAGCCGAGATTCACGATGTCGGCGGGTGTGCGCTCTTCGTCGGGAAAGAACGCCGGATCCCAGCCGGACACCGGGATTCCCATCTTGTGCAGCCGCAGCAGATCGTCGCCGCGACCGCAGCCGTAGTCGAAGAACGTGCGTTCCTGGTGGATGAAGCCGTCGTCGAGCGCAAGCGCCACCGGGCGGGACAGAGCGGTCCGGCGGATGGCGGTGCGATCGGCGCGCGTGGTGCTCATCGGGAAGCGCTGAACCCGGAGCATTCTACCGGCGCGCCCGATGGAAGCGCCTCTCCGACGAATCCGGATGGTCCACGCCGCAGACCCGCCGCGGGGTCAGTCGGCAGGGTCGGCGCCCTTGATGGCGTCGATGATTAGCGTACGCAATTCGCGGATATCTTCCTGCAGGTCGTCGATGCGGGCGTTGATGTCGTCGATGCGGGCGTTGACGTTGGCGTTGACGTCGTCGATGCGGGCGTTGACGTTGGCGTTCTGCTGGATCAGCAGGCCGGCCAACATCAACAGGAGGGTGGCGAGTCCGGTCCCGGTGCCGACGGTGCTCCTGATGATCGCCCTCGTATCGTCCGTCGTGCCGGGGGTCGGCGCCTCGGACACTTTGGCGTCACTCATGCCCATATAGCGTAGCACCGCTTCTCCGTTCCGAACTCCCGGCACCGCCTCACGGCCGTTCCAGCACCTCGGCGGGTTCGGGCAAGCTAGTGCGGGTTGTCGTCGTACAGGTAGTCGGCGAGCTTCAGCGACTCCAGCATGTCGCTCCAGACCTGATCGGCAACCCCGCGGTCTTCGGGCCAGTACTCCATCGTGATGAACGCCTGGACATTCCCGCCGCGGGCGAGGCAGGCCCTGGAATGCGCCTTGCGCTTCCCGACCGGGTCCAGGAAGTCCATCTCCAGCCACAGGTACTCCAGATTGCGGCGGGAGGCGCCGAGCAGCGGTCCTTTCCGTGTGCACTGCCGCGGGTCGTCGGCCAGCACGGCGTCCTCCATCAGGCTGGCGAGCGGCGGCATGGCGCTCCAGTCGACGATCGACCGGTCGGGACCGACTCGAAGGACAGAGACCTGCAGGCGCATGTTGTCGTCGGGCGCCTCCCGGTCGTAGAGACAGATGGAATTCCCGTCGGGCTTGATCACCCAGTCCGACGGGTACTCGAAGAGCACCGCTCCCCGGTTCGCCACGAAGATGCTGTTGCCGGACCTGGCCGTCCAGCCGTGATCGTCGGGCAGGTCGAATGTGCTGCGCTTCCATTCCGCCACGATGAATCACCCCGCTCCCGGTGCTGCCCGGGCGATCAGCGTCCGATGGAGCTGCAGGCGGCCCGCGCGCGCCGCTGCGCGGCGTCCAGCAGATGGAAGAGGTCGCTGTAGGTCCCCCGCCCGGTGCGGGCGGGAACGTATCGGGGCCGGTCGTCGCCGACGGTCAGGTCGGCGACGCGGGTTGCCGCCGTGGTCACGCGCGCCTCCGCGTCGCGGCACGACCCGGCGCGAGCGCGCGCGCTTCCCGCGCCGCCCGCCGCGGCCTCGGCATCCGTGGCAGCCTGCTCCGCCGCGCGGGCGGCTGCGGTCAGCGAACGTACCCAACCGGCGAAATCGTCGGCCGGTTCGGGCGCCGCGGCCGCAGTGTCGTCGTTGCCGAGGGCGTCGGCGTTGCCGAGGGCGTCGGCGTTGCGGTGCCGCGCAGTTTCGGCGGAACGATCGGGAGCGGCGTTGCCGGCCGGCACGGGTTCCTCGGAAGCGCCTGCCGCGCCGGTTTCCGCGGCACGAGTGGGGCGCACGTCGGGTACCGAGGTTGCCGCCGCCACGATGCGGGAGCGCAGCGACTCCATGGCGGCCTGCGCGGTGTCGAGCGCCGCGCGCAACACGGCGTCACTGACGGTGCCGGCCGCGTCGCGCGCGCCGGCGGCCGGAGCGCGCCCGGCGGCGGCGGCGGGGCCCGCCGGCGCCGGCCGGGGCCGGTGGCTTATACACATCTGGCGCGGCCGGCGAGCGTACGCGGGTTGATCTGGGGGGGGG
>VXME01000142.1 GCA_009861545.1 Acidobacteriota bacterium
GCGCTCGCTCAACATCCCGCGTTACCGAAAAGCCTCACTTTCATGTCGTGCACCCGGACCCCGGGCCGGTCTTGACCGCGCGCCGTGCGGGCCATAGAATCGCGGTCCTCCCCGGACACGCCGATGCGTGACGAGATCTCCGAGCTGACGACGAACCGGCTGTCGCTCTACGTTCGGTTCCTCAACGAGCTCGACGAGAAGGGCGTGCGCACGGTCTCGTCGACCGTCCTCGCCGATCGGTTCGGCCTCAACGCCGCGCTGATTCGCAAGGATCTCGCGCATTTCGGCGACCTCGGCGTGCGGGGCGTCGGCTATGTGGTGAAGGACCTGCGCCGCGAGCTCCAGGTGATTCTGGGACTGGATCGCAAGCTTGCGGTGGCGATCATGGGCGCCGGCAATCTGGGGCTCGCGCTCGCGGACTATCCTGGCTTTCGCCGGGAGGGCTTCCGCATCGTGGCGCTGTTCGACACGCTGCGGGAGAAGGTGGGGCAGGAGTCACGCAGCGGCGTGCGCATCTATGACATCCAGGAGTTGCGCGGCGTGGCGGACCGCGAGGGCATCACGATCGCGGTCATCGCCGTGCCCGCCGCATCGGCCCAGCAGGTGGTCGGCACGGTGGTCGAAGCGGGCATCAAGGCCGTGCTGAACTTCTCGCCCGGCGCGTTGCGGGTCCCGCCCGACGTCAAGCTGAAGAGCGTGGACCTGACGGTTTCGCTCGAGAGCCTGTCGTTCTACCTGGCCAGTCTCGAGAGCGGCGCCAGAAACTGATCAGCTTGCGGGAGATGCGATGGGAGAGCGCGACAGCCGACGGGACGAGCCGAAGCTGAGCCACGTCGACGATGCGGGCCGGGTTCGCATGGTCGACGTCGGAGACAAGCCGGTCACCGAACGCGTGGCCGTGGCCCGCGGTCACATCGCCATCGGCGAGCCGGCCCTGCAGGCCATCCGCGACGGACGCGTCGCCAAGGGAGATCCACTCCAGGCCGCCCGCCTCGCCGGCGTCATGGCGGCGAAGAAGACCGCGGATCTCGTCCCGCTGTGCCATCCGCTCATGCTGTCGCAGGTCGCTGTCGAGCTGCAGGCCCTCGACGACGGCTATCGGATCGAGGCGCGGGTCCGCACGGCGGGCCGGACCGGCGTGGAGATGGAGGCGCTGACCGCGGTTTCCGTCGCCGCGTTGACCATATACGATATGGTCAAGGCGATAGACAAGCGAATGGTCATCGGTTCCATACGACTCGTGAAGAAGACGGGAGGCCGGTCGGGCGACTTCAACGCCGATTGACGGCGTCGCGGTTGCGGAAGCCGGGAGCCGCCAGCCCCGGGCCGGCGAAACAACCATGAGCGATGAACTCAGGACACTCGCGGCGCTGCCGTTTCACTTCGTCGGACGCCATCCCAAGTCGGCGCTCGTACGCCGCTGCCGGGGGGATGACGTCGAGGAGCTCTCGACCCAGGAGTTCTTCGACCGGATTCGCGACTTCAGTCTCGGTCTCGGCGCGCTGGGGGTGGAGCCGGGCGACCGGGTCGCGATCCTGTCCGACAGCCGTCCCGAGTGGGTCATCGCGGATCTGGCGGCGCTGACCGCGGGGGCGGTGACCGCGCCGATCTACCCGACGCTGCCCGAGTCGCAGGTGCGCTACATCCTCGCCGACTCGGGAGCCCGCGTCGTGGTGGTGGCGGACGAGACGCAGGCGGCCAAGGTGCGCGCCGTCTGGGACGAGCTCCCGGAACTTTCCGCCCTGGTGATCATGGATCCGGAGGGCGAGCCGGCGGCGTCCGGGGGAGCCTCCGGTCGCGAGGAGCTGAGCCTCGCCGACGCTACCGGCCGCGGCCACCGCCGCCTCATGGCGGAGGACGGCCTGGGAAGGGAGTACAAGGAGCGCGCCGCGGCGATCACGCCGGACCAGTTGGCGACGATCATCTACACGTCGGGTACTACCGGCGAGCCGAAAGGCGTGATGCTCACCCATGGCAACGTCGCGAGCAACGTCATGGACGGCAGCGCCGTGGTGCGGGTCGATTCCGAAGACGTAGCGCTGTCGTTCCTGCCGCTCAGCCATGCTTTCGAGCGGGCCGTCGTATTCATGTATCTCTTCCACGGCACCACCGTCACCTTCGCGGAGTCGCTCGAGACGATCGCACGCGATCTCGGAGCCGTGAAGCCGACCGTGATGACGGGTGTGCCGCGTGTGTACGAGAAGTTCCACGCCCGGGTTCACGAGGCGGTCGCCGGCGCGCCGGCGGTGCGGCAGCGGCTCTTCCGCTGGGCTGTCGGCATCGGTCTGAAGCAGGCCCGCGCCCAGCTCGCCGGCGGTTCCGCGGGTCCGGTGGCGCGGCTGCAGCACGGCCTGGCGGAGCGGCTCGTGCTGTCCAAGGTCCGGGGGCGTCTCGGCGGACGCCTGCGGTTCGTCGTCTCGGGGAGCGCACCGCTGTCGACGCCGATCGCCGAGTTCTTCTTCGCGATCGGCATTCCGGTCGCGGAGGGCTACGGACTGACCGAGACCTCGCCCACACTGACGGTGAATCCGCTCGAGCGCCCGAAGCTGGGCACGGTCGGGCCCGCGATCCGGAACGTGGAGCTCAAGATCGCGGGCGACGGCGAGGTGCTCGCCCGCGGCCCCAACATCATGCAGGGCTACTACGGCAAGCCCGAGGCGACGGCCGAGGTGATGCGTGACGGGTGGTTCTGCACGGGCGACATCGGGAGTCTCGACGACGACGGCTACCTGACGATTCTCGATCGGAAGAAGGAGCTGATCGTGACGGCCGGCGGAAAGAACATCGCCCCGAATCCGATCGAGGCCGAGTTGAAGCGCTCGCCGCTCGTGGCCGAGGCGGTGCTCATCGGCGATCGGCGCCCTTACGTCTCCGCTCTGCTCGTTCCCGACTTCGCCGCGCTTGCCGCGCGCACCGGAGCCGAGGGGGCGTCCCGCGAGGAGCTCGTGGAGCGTCCGGACGTCGTGGCGCTGTTCGACGAGGTGGTGGATCGGGCCAACGCGGAGCTGGCCCGACACGAGCAGATCAAGCGGTCGGCGCTACTGCCGGCCGAGTTCGGCATCGCGACCGGCGAGTTGACGCCGACGCTCAAGGTCAAGCGGCGCGTGGTCGCCCAGCGTTGGAGTGACGCGATCGAGCGGCTGTACCAGGAGTCTGCGCCGTAGAAACAGGTAGACCTCCTGGGGCGGTGGGGGCTGGGGCCGAACGCAGTGCCGTGGCGCCGGGTTTGGCGGCGCTTCGGCCCATCCCCCCCCGCTCCATGATCTTGCGCCGCAGCACTTCGCTTCGCTACGTTCTGCGGCGCAGGCTCCTAGAAAAGCTCTGCATCGGTCAGCGGCCACCAGCGGAGCTGCACCTTTCCGACGATGTACTTCTTCGGAACCTGACCCCACGTGCGGCTGTCCGAGCTGCTCTTGCGGTGGTCGCCCATGACGAAGTAGTAGGCGTCCTGCACGACCTCGGGCCCATAGTCCTCCCGGCTCCGGAACTCGGGCGGAATGGCGACGGGGAAGAGGACCTCGTTCACGTAGACTTGGCCGTCCTCGATGCGCACGGTATCCCCCGCCTCGGCGATGATCCGCTTGACGAACGACTTGTCGGGATCCACGGGGTAGTAGTGCATCACGATGTCGCCCGGCTGCGGGTCCTCGAAGAACTTGTAGATGGCCTTGTTGACGATGAGGCGATCCTGGTCCTCGAGCGTAGGCTGCATGCTCTTGCCCTCGACCCGCGCGACCTGGAACCCGAAGGTGACGATGAGCGTGGCGTAGACGGCCGCCGATGCCAACGTCTTGAGCCACGCGACCAGTTCCTCGCCGGCGCGGACGAGGAACGCTTCGTAGCGTGGGCGCCGCGTCTGCGCCGCCGTGACGTCCGGGTCCTGCCGGATCAGGCCCTCGACCGAGTCGCCGGGTTCTAGAGGCTGAGGTACTCCCGCAACCGCTTGGTCTGCGACCGGCTGACCGGTATCTCCGTTCCCCTGGGGTCCTTCATCTTCAGAATGTAGTTCCGGCTGAACCACGGGACTATCTCCTTGATCTTGTGGATGTTCACCACGTGCGACCGGTGGACGCGCCAGAAGACGTCCGGGTCGAGATGCGACTGCAGCTCGTCCAGCGTCCGGCAGCTCGCGGCGCCGTTCAGTGTACCGGTCACGACGGTGATGACGTCGTCCACCAGCGATGCGAACACGATGTCCTGCGGCTGCACGAGCACGAGCCGCTCGCCTGCCTTCACGGCGATGGGCTCCCGCCGCCCGCGGCGCTGCGCGACCAGGTCCGCGATCCGTTCGAGCTCGTCGGCCCGCAACCCCGGGCGTCCCTCCCCGGGCTGCCTTGCCGGGGACACCAGTTCCCGTACCCGCGTGATCGTGCGGGCGAGGCGCGCAGGCTCGACCGGCTTCAGCAGGTAGTCGACGGCGTTCACCTCGAACGCCTCTATCGCATGCTGATCGTATGCGGTCACGAAGACCACGCGCGGGGTGTCGTCCCGATCCACCAGCTCGCGCGCCACTTCGAAACCGGTGCGGCCGGGCATCTGGACGTCGAGCAGCACGAGATCCGGGTGCAGCGTGTCGATGACCTCGAGAGCCCGCAGGCCGTCTCCCGCCTGCCCGACGATCTCCACGTCCTCGAGCTGCTCGAGCTGGAAGCAGAGCTCGTTTCGCGCGAGCCGTTCGTCGTCGACCACGACCGTCCGTATGCTCATCTCAGGCGGACACCCTTCGCGGTGCGGTCGATGCCGGGATCTCGATGCGCGCGCACGTTCCCTCCCCCGGCGTGCTCTCCAGCCGCAACGGATAGTTCTCGCCGTATATGACGCGCAACCGCTCGTCGACGTTGCGCAGGCCGATCCCGCCTTCACGGCTCCGCCCGACGTCGGTGTCGGCCATGCCCGCTCCGTTGTCCATCACCTCGATGATGCCGTGACCGCGCGTGCGTCGGCTCCGGATAATGATACGCCCGCCGCCCACCTTTTTCTCGATGCCGTGCTTGATCGAGTTCTCGACCAGCGGCTGCAGCACCATGCTGGGGATGATCAGATCGAGACTGTCGGGACTGATGCGATGCTCCACGACCAGGGTGGGTCCGAAGCGGACCGCTTCGATATCGAGGTACTCGTTGATGGAGGCCAGCTCCTCCCGCAGGGTGACGAACTGCTCCTGCGTGCTCAGCATCCGCCGCAGCATGACGGAGAGCTTCAGGATCAACGTCCGCGCGGTTTCCGGCTGCGAGCGAATGAGCGAGGAGATCGAGGTGAGGGTGTTGAACAGGAAATGCGGATGTATCTGGCTGGACAGCGCGTCGACGCGCGCCGCCATCAGGAGCTTCTCCTGTTCCTGCAGGCGATGCTCGATGCGCGCGGTATTCCAGATCTTGATCGGAATGGCGACGCTCAGGACGGTGGACAGCATCACCAGAACCCCGAGCCACAGATTCTCGATCTCGAAGTGGAAGATGACGTCCAGGCCGAAGCGCACGCCGAGTCCCTGCCGAATCACTTCCAGACCGACGGGCGCCGCCGCGAGAATCGGAAGCCAGTCGATGCGGAACCGTCGCACCAGGTGCCACGCGTGCCGGTGCAGATCCGCGAAGAACAACGGCGACAGGTGCCAGATGGATTCCTTGGGGCACATTTCGCGCAGGCCGCCGCCGGCGAATCCGCAGCCCACCGCGAACGGCATCGCCGCCACCTCGCCGCCGAGGAGGGCCGGTGTGCCGGCGAGCACGCCGACGATGGCGCCGGCGTACGGACCGGCGATCAAGCCGGCGAGAAACGGACCGGCCAGCGAGAAGTCCGCCGCGTCGTAGCCCAGCACCAGCCGGGCGATGATGCCGCCGAGCAGGGGGATCCCGAGGCTGAACGCGAACACGAGGCGCTCACGCCAGGCGCGCTGCTCGGTCAGCAGGATTCGCCGGAACTGGCGGAACCGGACGAGCATGGTGGAGAGCGTCGCCACGACGGCGAGCTTCACGACCAGCGTCGTCAGCAGCACCTGCTGGGCCGTGGTCAGGAATTGGGCTTCCGGCGGCACTGCCGGCCACTATAGCGAATGCCGCACGGTGTCGGTCCCGGCGCCCCGCCGGCCAACGGAGCATGCGGCCGCCCGTCCTTGCGACCCGCGGAGCGACGGGGTATAGTCGCCGGAGTCGTGTAAACAACCGACAAACATGCGAGCTTTCTTCATCTTTGCGAGGCGGATGCGAGCCGCCGAGCGCGACGATTGGCGGGCCCCGGCGTGAGTCTTTTCCAACGGAATCACGACGACGATCTGTGCTCCGATCCACAGACGCGGGCGCTTTCCGCGGCGGTGGTGGAAAGCTCCTTCGTCGAAGCGGTCTACAACAAGATCGCGGTCATCGACGACTGGCTCTTCGGGGCGACGTTGCACACCGGACGCCTCGAGGCGATCCGGAGGCTCGATCTGCAGCCGGGCGACGACGTGCTGGAGGTCGGCGTCGGCACCGGCATAAACGCGGCGCTCTATCCGGACAACGTCAGTGTGACCGGCATCGACGTGGCCGAGAAGATGCTGGAAAAGGCGGCTCGCCGGCTCGCCGCCCACCACGTCGGCAACGTCCGCCTCATGCAGATGGACGCCGCGCACCTCGATTTCCCCGACGATTCGTTCGACCTCGTCTACGCCCCGTACGTCATCAGCGTCGTGTCGGATCCGGTGGCCGTCGCCCGCGAGATGCGCCGCGTCTGCCGTCCCGGGGGGCGTTTCGTCTTTCTCAATCACTTTCTGAGTCCCAATCGCTTCGTCGCCCGCGCCGAGCGTCTGATCTCGCCGCTGACCGTCTATATCGGCTTCAAGGCGGACCTGGATCTGCCGGCGTTCCTCGCCCAGGCGGGATTGCGTCCCGTGTCGATCGAGAAGGTCAACATTCCCCGCATCTGGTCGCTCGTCACCTGCACGAAGGACTGAGCCGCACCGTTTCGTCCATCCTCCGCCGTTCTGCCGATCGCATCAGGAGAGCAGCGCCGCGAGTGCGTCGGCGACCACCTGCGCACCATCCGCGGCCGGGGGCTCCGGGCGGGGCTGCGCCAGGAGCCGGTCCAGATGCTCGCCCCAGCGGCCGGCGAAAAGGTCGTCGTGGTCGATGAACGCCGCACGCGTCAGCGCCGGCAGGCCCGCGACGAGGACCTCGTACTCCGGAAAGCGTCCGCGCGACGTGTAGAGCATCGCGGTGTCGTTGGCGGCGCACTCGGCGATCATGCCGTAGCCCGGCTTGGTGACGACGACGTCGACGGCGGCGACGAGGTCCTCGAAGGCGATGTCCCGAGCGGCCATGGCGCGTTCGTCGAGGGTGGCGAACGAGTGGCTGTCCGGCCCGCCGTCGGGGTGCGAGCCGGTCGTGAAGACGACCCGGCAGTGTCGAATCCGTGCGACTTCCGACCAGTCGACGGTCCCGATGCCGTAGCGTCCGAAGGCGAACAGCGCCAGCGCGGCGTCTCGCGGGAGTTCGAGTTGCCGGCGGACGGCGCCGGGTTCTCTGGTCGATCGACGCGCCACGAGCGGTACGTCGACGATCGTCTCGAAGGCGCCGAAGCCCCCGTGAAGGGGCAGGCGGCAGGCCGCGGTCGCATGGGAGTAGGCGTCCCGGAGCGTTCGCACGAGGTCCGGGGCCAGCGCCGCCGTCTCCGGGTAGCCTGCGTAGATCCAGTCCCAGGTGAAGTTGCCGACGGCCATCGCCGGGATGCCTGCGCGGGCGGCGGCGGCGCAGGCGAGGGGCGGGACGTCCGCGACCACGAGATCCGCGCCCCGGGCGGTCAGCGCGCGGGCCTCCGCGTCGACGCGCTCGTCGAGGGCGCGGTGAAAGACGGCGGCCCGGGTGATCGACGTCCGCACGTCGACCTCCAGACTGTCGACCTGCACCACGCCGGTGTCCAGCTCGACCGTCTCGAACGAGAACGGAAAGTCGAGAGCGCGCTCGAAGAGCCATCTCGGGGCCGACGTCCGGATGTCGATCGCGACGTCGGGCCGCTGCGCGTGCAGCGCCCGGATGATCTCGGTCTGGCGCGATGCATGGCCGAAGCCATGCCCGGAAACGGCGAAGACGGCGACCGGCATCACGCGGTCCGGCCGGGGGGCGCACCGCCGGGTTCGGGGACTGCTATCATCCGCGCATGGCGCTGCACGAACGTGAGTTCTTCACCGAGACGCGAGAGACCAAGCCCGCGCTGTACTCCTGTCCGAAATGCGGTTATCGGGGCGAGTACCAGGTGCGTTGGATCCGTCGCGTGAAGAAGGCGCAACCCCCGCGCGGGGCCGACGGCCGCGACCGCGAGATGTTCAAGAAGCTGCGCAACTACATGGTGCGCGTCGACGACGTCGTCGTGTGCCAGAAGTGCCGGCGGCGGTTCGATATCCCTTCCCATCAGAATCTCGCGTTCTTCTGACCGCCTGAGGCGCAGGCTCCTAGCGCCCCGAAACGCCTCGCTGGCTCGGCGTTTCGGCCCATCCCCCCCGCTCCATGACCTTGCGCCGCAGCACTTCGCTTCGCTACGTTCTGCGGCGCAGGCTCCTAGTAGATGCCGGGAACCAGCCGCCAGGGCACCTCGCCCCGGTAGCGATCGTAACGGTCCCCGAACCGGGCGGCCATGTCGCGTTCTTCCCAGGGGATGGCCGCGACGATGTACGCCGTGCTCAGCAGGGCGAAGCAGAAGCGGGTGTACGTCATGTCCGGTGTTCCGAGCAGTACCAGAAGCAGGCCGGCGTAGAGCGGATGCCGCAGGCGCCGGTACGGACCGCGGATCCGCAGCTCGGATGGCTGCCCGCCGCCGTCCGCCGCCGCCGGCGCTGCCGCCTGCCGGATGCCGGCCAGTTCGCGCAGGTCGAGCACCGTCCCGCCGCGCAGGATCAGCACGCCGCCCGCCGCCTGCAGGGCGAAGCCGAGGGCGCGCGCCAAGCCGTCCGCCCGGTAGAGAGCGCCGGGGAGCGGCTGCCACCAGGCGCAGGTGAGAGCGAACAGGATGCTGGCGACCCACACGTAGGTCGCGCGCTCGAGCCCGTCCGGCAGATGGCGTGCCGCCAGCCGCTTGCCGCCGCTACGCGCCAGGAGGCTGTGGTGCAGGGCGAAGACGGTGAAGAGCCCCGTATTGACGGCGAGTCCACCGACGATGCCGACGGCTGTCGACGGCTGGCTGGTTGCGCCGAACCGTACGCCGTAGGCGTAGGCGAAGTAGCCGAGCGACGCCACGAACGCGGCAGCGCCGGCCGGCGCATAGAGACGCGCACCGATCCGATGCAGCGTCGCATGGCGAGCGAGCCGGCGCACGGGAGTCGGGCCGCCGTCGTCCATGGGCATACGGATCATCCCAGCACTATAATCGCGTGATGACAGGAAGGTGGACCGTCGTCGTCCTCCTCTCCCTGCTGCTCGCGCCGGCCCCCGCGGCGAGCGCCGGCCAACCGGCGGAAGAGCTCACCGCGGACGAGCGGTTCCACCGGGACGCCACCCGCGCTCTTGCACACGGCGATCGCGAGGCGGCGGCGGAGCTGGCCGCCGGCCGCGACCCGTCGGATCCGGCGGCCGTTGCGCTCCTGGCCCGGCTGCTGATCGACGTCGGGGACTACGGCCAGGCCGAGGCGTTGCTCGAACCGGTCGCAGAGGCCAACCCGAGCAGCGTGGCCGGTCTCGAGTTCGCTCGGTTGCTCCTGGGGCTTGGCCGCGCAGGCGAGGCGGTGCCGTTCCTCGAGGCGGTCATCGTCAACGGCCTCAACTCGTTCGACGGGCTCTCGCAGTACTACGGTGCGCTCGCCTCCCGCGCAGCCGGTGGCTTCCGGCGGGCCAACACGTTCCTGCGCGGCGCAGCGCGGGCGCTGCCCGACGATCCGGCGATTCACACCGCATGGGGCGAGCTGTTCCTCGAGAAGTACAACAATCCCGACGCGCTGCAGTCGTTCCAGGACGCGCTCGAGCTCGACGAGGAATGGGTGCCGGCTCTGGTCGGCATGGCGAGGGTGCTGGCGAACGAGAACCCACCGGTCGCTCGCGGGGCGGTGGAGCGCGCCCTCGGCATCGACGAGTCGAACGTCGATGCGCACCTGTTCGTCGCGGAGCTGGAGCTGGGCGACCGGAATCGCGACGCCGCGCGCGAGTCCATCGACCGGGCTCTGGCCGTCAACCCGCGCAGCCTGGAGGCGCGCTCACTGCTCGCCGCCATCGCCTGGCTGGAGGATCGCACGGACGACTTCGCGGCCGAGGTCGACCGCGTGCTGGCGATCAACCCCGCGTATGGAGACGTCTACCGCATCGCGGGGAGTCAGACCGCGCGGGCGTATCGCTTTCCCGAGGCGGTCGAGCTGGTGCGGCGTGCGCTGGAGCTCGATCCGGACAATACCCGTGCCTACGCGGAACTCGGGATGCACCTGCTGCGCACCGGCGACGAGCCGGCGGCGCGCGTGGCGCTGGAGCGCTCGTTCGAAGACGACCCCTACGACGTCGTGACGTTCAATCTCCTGCAGATGATGGACAACCTCGACGAGTTCGAGACCATCGAGAGCGGGGATCTCGTCGTGCGACTCCATCCCGACGAGGCGCCGGTCCTGCGGGAGTACGTCGTGGACATCGCGCAGGAGGCGCTGGACGAGCTCTCCGCACGGTACGAGATGACCGTCCAGACCCCGGTCCTGGTCGAGGTGTTTCCGAACCACGACGACTTCGCGGTTCGGACGCTGGGCCTGCCGGGCATGCTCGGCGCCCTGGGGGCCTGCTTCGGTCAGGTGGTCACCCTCGACTCGCCGCGCGCGCGCCCGCCGGGCGACTTCAACTGGATGTCGACGCTGTGGCACGAGATTGCCCACGTCATCACCCTCCAGATGTCGAAACAGCGGCTGCCGCGCTGGCTGAGCGAGGGGATCTCCACCTACGAGGAGAAGCGCAAGCATCCCGCCTGGGGCCGCGACCAGGTGCTGGAATTCGCCAACGCGCTCAACGGGGGCACGCTGCTGTCGCTCAGCGAAATCGAGCGCGGGTTCACGCGGCCCGAGTCGATTTCGCTCTCCTACTTTCACGCTTCGGTAGTGGTCGAGCACCTGATCGAAGCCTACGGGATGGAGGCCCTCCGCACCCTGATTCGCGCGTACGGCGACGGGCTGGAGACCGAGGAGGCCCTCGCCCGCATCGATCTCGACTACGAGCGCCTCCAGGCGAGCTTCGACGCGGCCGTGGAGGAGCAATTCGGAGCGCTGCGGCGCTCCCTCGAGAACGCGCCGCGGAACCTGCCGGAGGGGCCCGAGCGTGTCGAGGCGCTACGGGAGCTGGCGGAAGAGCAGCCGGACAACTTCAACGTGCAGTTCGGGCTCGGCCAGGCGTTGCGAGAAGCCGGCGATACCGCGGCGGCCCGCGCCGCCTTCGAGCGCGCGGCCGCGCTGGCGCCCATGGCGACCGGCCTGGGGAGTCCGCGCGGGCAGTTGGCGAGCCTCGCCGAAGCGGAGGGCGACGCCGAGCGGGCAATGGTCGAGCTGGAGCGCCTGCTGGAGTACGACGAGACTTCGATAGACGCCGTTCGCAGGTTCGCGGCGCTGGCGGAGCGGGCGGGCGACGACGGCCGCCTGCAGGCGGCCTACGAGCGGCTGATCGAGATCGACCCGTTCGACCCGATTTCCCACCAGACGCTAGGGCGGCTGGCCAAGGAGGACGGGCGAACCGAGACAGCAGTGCGGGAGCTTGAGGTGGCGTTGGCCCTCGGACCGGTGGACAGGGTCGCGGCGCACGCCGACCTGGCGGAGACGCTGTTTGCGGCGGGACGACTCGCCGAGGCGCGGCGGCAGACCCTGGCCGCGCTGGAGATCGCACCGACCTACGACCGGGCGCTCGAGCTGTTGCTGACCATCGTCGAGGCGGATCGGTGAGCGCCGCGGGACTGCGGCCCGCTGCCGGCGCACTGGTCGCCGCCGCGTTCCTGACGAGCGGCGCGGACCTCGCCGGCCAGGACGAGGCGCTCCCGGAGCGGGACGGCCTGACCGGGCTCGAATGGCGCTTCGTTCGCATCCGCTACGACACTCCGCCGGCTCAACTTGCCGAGTTCAAGCGCATCTACTGGGTCGATCCCTGGGAGGTCGACGCGCCGGTCGCCGAGCAGAACCTCTCGCGGCGCATGGCGCGGGTGACCAGCCTGCAGGTGAACGAGCCGATCGTCCTGGAGCTGTCCGACGAGGCGATCTGGGAGCATCCCTGGATCTACATCGTCGAGCCGGCGAACCTGATGCTGACCGATGCGGAGGTCGGCATCCTGCGCGAATTCCTGCTGCGGGGTGGAACCGTCACGTTCGACGACTTCCACGGACCCGAGGAGTGGGCGCTGTTCGAGCGGCAGATGGCGCGCGTCTTTCCGGACCGCGAGATCGTGGAGCTGCCCGCCGATCACCCGGTCTTCAGTTGCTTCTACCAGCTCGACGAGTACCCCCAGATCGCCGGCCTCGGGTCGTACTTCAACAACGTGACCTGGGAGAAGGGCGGGTTCGAGGCGCAGCTCCACGGGATTCTCGACGACGACGGCCGGGTGATGGCGCTCGTCAACTTCAACACCGACATGGGGGACGGCTGGGAGTGGTCCAACGCGGAGCAATATCCCGGCTACATCCGCTACACGGCGCAGTCGTACCGCATGTTCATCAACGAGATCGTCTACGCGTTGACCCACTAGGCCCAGGCAGCGGATGACGACTCCCACGACCACTGCGGCAGAGGCGCCGGCCGAACGGGTGATGGAGGGCCGCGCGCGGATCCTGGCCGAGTTGCGCAAGGTCATCGTGGGGCAGGACGACGTGATCGACCTCGTCCTGACGGCGTTGTTCGCGGGAGGGCACTGCCTGATCACCGGCGTACCCGGCCTCGCGAAGACCCTGCTCGTCAAGACCCTGGCCGACGTGCTGCACCTGTCGTTCAAGCGCATCCAGTTCACCCCCGACCTGATGCCGGCCGACATCACCGGGACGGAAATCATCGACGAGAGCGGCGGCCACCGGGAGCTGCGGTTCGTCGAGGGGCCGGTCTTCGCCCAGATCATCCTGGCCGACGAAATCAACCGGACGCCGCCGAAGACGCAGTCGGCGCTGCTCGAGGCGATGCAGGAACACCACGTGACGGCGGCGGGGCGCACCTACCCGCTGGAGGAGCCGTTTCTGGTGCTCGCGACCCAGAACCCGATCGAGCTCGAGGGAACCTACCCGCTGCCCGAGGCGCAACTGTCCCGTTTCATGTTCAACATCGTCATGGACTACCTCGCGGAAGACGACGAGGTGAGCGTCGTGACCCGCACGACCTCCGACGAGACGCCGGCCCTCGACCGCGTCCTGCACGGCGACGACGTCCTCGAGTTTCAGCGCCTGGTGCGGCAGGTGGTGGTGGCCGAAGAGGTGGCCCGCTACGCCGTCCGGCTCGTCGACGCCTCGCGCCCCGGCCGGGCCGGCACGCCGGAATTCGTGGAGCGCTGGGTGAAGTGGGGCGCCGGCACCCGCGCGTCGCAGGCGCTGGTGCTCGGCGGAAAGGCGCGGGCGCTGGCGGCGGGGCGCTACCACGTATCGGTGGCGGACATCCGGGCGCTGGCCCTGCCCACGCTGCGGCACCGGCTCGTGACGAACTTCTATGCGGAGTCCGAGGGCGTCGGCGCGGAAACGATAGTCACGCGGCTGCTCGACGCGGTTCCGGCCCCCGCGAGCGGGATGTGATGGACGCCGCCGGCGCAGCACGGCCGCCGCTCGGCTGGCTCGATCCGGAGGTCGTCGCCAATCTCGGCTCGATGGAGCTGCGCGCCCGTGCGGTGGTCGAGGGCTTCCTCCTCGGTCTGCACCGCAGTCCGTGGACCGGTTTCAGCGCCGAGTTTTCCGAGTATCGCCAGTACATGCCGGGCGACGACCTGTCGTCGCTCGACTGGAAGGTCTATGGCCGCAGCGACCGGTTCTACGTCAAGCGGTTCGAGGAGGAAACCAACGTCGACTGCCGGATCCTGCTGGACGTGTCGGCGTCGATGAGTTACCGCTCGGGAGCGGTGTCGAAGCTGCAGTACGGCTCGTACCTCGCGGCCGCGCTCGCCTGGCTGATGCACCGGCAGCGCGACGCCGTAGGGCTGCTGACCTTCGACGAGTGGGTCGTGACCAACGTTCCGGTCGGTGCGCGGCCCGGCCACCTGCGACGTATCCTGGTCGCTCTCGAGCAGATCCGGATCGGCCGTCGCTCGAACGTCTCGCAGGCATTGAACGCGCTGGCCGCCGCCATGCGCCGGCGGGGGATGGTCGCGTTGATCTCCGACCTGCTCGACGATCCGGACGCGGTCGTCGCCGGCCTGAAGCACTTGAAGTTCCGGGGCAGCGAGGTCATCGTGTTTCACGTGCTCGACCCGGCCGAGCTGGAGTTTCCGTTCGAGCGTGCGACACGGTTTCAGGACCTGGAGACGGGCCGGGAGGTGACCACCGTCGCCGGCGAGATCCGGGAGGGTTACGTCCGGGAGATGGAGCGGATGGCGGCGCGCTACGGCCGCGAGCTGCGCCTGGCGGGTATCGAATACTGCCGGGTGCAGACCGTGCAGCCGCTCGACGGCGCCCTGCGCGAGTATCTTGCGACCCGGAGCCGCCGCTGATGTCGTTCCTCTTTCCGGCGTTCCTGTTCGGGGGGCTGGCGATAGCCGTGCCGATCCTCCTGCACTTCTTCGCGCGGGACCGGGCGCCGCGGCTGCCGTTCAGCGACGTTCGGTTTCTGGAACGCGCGTTCGTGCGCCGCGACCGGCGCCGGCGGCTGCGCGAGCTGTTGCTGCTGGCACTGCGGGTCGCGGCGTTGCTGCTTCTGGCCGTCGCCTTCGCGCGGCCGTTCCTGGACGCGTCTGGTCGAGGGCGGCGAATCACGGTTCTGGTCGTCGATCGGTCGCTGAGCCTGTCCGCCCCCGGGCAGATGGCGCTTGCCCGCGAGCGCGCCCGCGAGGTGATCGCCTCCACCGCGCCGGATGAGCCGATTGCCGTCGTGGCGTTCGACGATCGGGCCGCCGTCGTGCAGCCGCCGGCAATCGGGCGCCCGCTCGTGCGAGCGGCGCTCGGACGCATCGAGCCGACCACCGGAGCGACGCGCCATGCGGCCGGCCTCGCGGCAGCGGTCGATGTGCTCGA
>VXME01000143.1:0-32625 GCA_009861545.1 Acidobacteriota bacterium
GCCGGCTTGAAGGCGCAGTCGAACACCGGCAGGTGCGCCGGATCCAGATGCGGGGCCTCCTCGATCGTGTCGTGCTCGTCGATGTACTGCACGATGTTGTTGATCTGATCGTCGGGATACCCCAGCCGCGCCAGAGCCACCGGCACCGTGTGATTGACGATCTGCATCACGCCGCCGCCCACGAGCCGCTTGTACTTCACGAGCGCGATGTCCGGCTCCACGCCGGTCGTGTCGCAGTCCATCATGAAGCCGATGGTGCCGGTCGGCGCGAGCACGGTGGCCTGCGCGTTGCGGAAGCCGTGCTTCTCGCCGAGCTCGACCACGTCGTTCCACGAGTCGGCCGCCGCCTGCTGGAGGTCCTCCGACACATGCGCCCGGGAGACGTTCTTCAGCGCGTCGCGGTGCTTCCGCATGACCCGCAGGAACGGCTGCTCGTTCCTGGCGTAGCCGGCGAACGGCCCGCCGCAGTCGCGCGCGATGCGGGCCGACTGGGCATACGCCTCACCCGTCATCAGGGCGGTGATGGCTGCCGCGTAGTCGCGCCCCTCGTCGCTGTCGTACGGCACGCCGCGCGACATCAGCAACGCGCCGAGGTTGGCGTAGCCCAGGCCGAGCGGGCGGAAGTCGTGGCTGTTGCGCCCGATCGCCTCGGTGGGATAGCTGGCGTTGCCGACGATGATCTCCTGTGCGGTGATCAAGGTTCGGACCGCGGCCCGGAACGTCTCGACGTCGAACTCGCCCGGCTCGTGGGGCTTCATGAACTGCATCAGGTTCAACGAGGCGAGGTTGCACGCCGAGTCGTCCAGGAACATGTACTCCGAGCAGGGATTCGACGCGTTGATGCGGTCCGTGTGCGGACACGTGTGCCAGTCGTTGACGGTGGTGTCGAACTGCATGCCGGGGTCGCCGCAGACGTGCGTCCCCTCGGCCACCGCCCGCATCAGGTCGCGGGCTCGAAGGGTCTCCATGACCCGACGATCGCCGTGGACGGCCCGCGTTTGCCATTCCCCGTCGTCGACCACGGCGCGCATGAACTCGTCCGGGACCCGCAGGCTGTTGTTCGAGTTCTGGAAGAACACGGAGTTGTACGCCGGGCCGGTGAACGAGCCGTCGTAGCCGGCGTCGATCAGCGCCCAGGCCTTGCGCTCTTCCTCGACCTTGCAGTTGACGAACTCCAGAACGTCGGGGTGGTCGGCGTTGAGGATCACCATCTTGGCGGCGCGGCGCGTTTTCCCGCCCGACTTGATGACGCCGGCGAAGGCGTCGTAGCCCTTCATGAACGAGACCGGCCCCGAGGCGGTTCCCCCACCCGCGAGCAGCTCGCGCGACGACCGGATCGGCGAAAGGTTCGTGCCCGTGCCGGACCCGAACTTGAAGAGCATCCCCTCGGTCCTGGCGAGCGTGAGGATGGACTCCATCGTGTCCTCGACCGAGTTGATGAAGCAGGCCGAGCACTGCGGCGCCTTCTCGAAGCCGCAGTTGAACCAGACCGGGCTGTTGAACGCCGCCTTCTGCCGCACCAGGAGGAACTTCAGGTCGTCCCTGAACGCCTGGAGGTCCTCTGCCGTCGCGAAGTACCGCTGCCGGTCGGCCCACCCGGCGATGGTATCGACCACCCGGCCGATGAGTTGCCGGACGCTCCGCTCGCGATCCGGGGACGAGAGCTGACCCCGGAAGTACTTCGAGACGACGATGTTGGTCGCCTGCTGGGACCAGAACGCGGGAACCTCCACGCCGCGCTGCTCGAAGACGACATCGCCGCGCTCGTTGGCGATCACCGCCGACCGCGTCTCCCACTCGATCTCCTCGAAGGGGTCCATGCCGGCGCGGCTGAACACGCGGGGAAACTCAAGCCCGGTCCCCGTCGGCGTCTCAGGATCCATCGCCGTGGTCGTCCGGGTCACGTAGTCTTGCGCAGCCCCTGCTGACATCTCTCCCCCTGTTGTTGTATCGATTGCAGTGACCGACGCCGGTTCATGGCCGGCTCCAAGGCGGGATGTCGATACTGGCGAGGTATTCGGCTGATCTCATCCTGCACCGCGATCACGTGGGTACAATCCCGCGCGTACCAACGCGCGGGATTGTACCCAGAGGTCACGGTACTGTCAATATGTTGTGTCTGGCTGGCCGCCTAGCCCAACATGTTGAGAAACTGTGCAACAGCTGTTGATGGGCTGTGGCCGATCCACGTCTCCGTTCCGGACCGGGTCGTCTCGCCGGCACGTGAGGACCGTAGTAAAGCAGCACCCCACGATCCCCACGGCGGATGCTAGAGTCCCCGCATGGACGCTCCGGAGCGCGGGCTCGGCCCCGACCGACCGGCCGCCGATCCCGACACGGGTCCCGAACCGGATTCGGCCGTTCCCGCACCCCTGCAAACTGCCCCCGGCCGCGTCGTGCCGTCGCTGGCCGAAGTGATCCTCTGCTCCGGGTTTCCGACCCAGCTCGTTCTCTCGGCCTTGCTGACCGCGGCCGGATTCGCGGCGCTCTCGCCGACCGGCGACCCGTCGTTCGGCTACATCGTCGCGCTCACGCTGCTGGACGTGGTCGTAGTGCTCGTCCTCGTCACGACCTTCCTGCACGCGCGGAACGAGTCGGTCCGCGAACTGGTGCTCGGCGCTCGTCCCCCGCAACGCGAGGCGGCGCTCGGCGTGCTGCTCACGCCGCCGATCGTCGTGGGCGCGGTCGGCGCGCTGCTGCTGATCGGATGGCTGGCGCCCGGACTGCGCAACGTGCCCGACAATCCGCTCGGCGCCATGCTCTCCACGCCGGGACGTGCGCTGTTCTTCGCCCTGGTCGTCGTTCTGGCCGGCGGACTGCGCGAAGAACTGCAGCGGGCGTTCATCCTGCGCCGCTTCGATCAGCATCTCGGCGGCGGCTGGATCGGCCTCGTCGTCTTCAGCATCGCCTTCGGCCTCGGCCACGCCATCCAGGGCTGGGACACGGTCATCGTGACCGGTGCGCTCGGCGCCCTCTGGGGCGCGCTCTATCTCCTGCGCGGCAGCGCGGTCGCCGCCATGGTGAGCCATGCCGGCTTCAACCTCACGCAGATAGCACTGGCCGTCGCCGGAACCCAGGCCGGCTGACACGCCCGCCCGACGTCGTCGGCGTCGCATCGACGGCCCCGGAACGGTCTCACGGATCCACCCGCATCACCTCCGCGCGACGCAGCAGGCCGGCGATCCAGCCCGCGACCAGCTCCGCGCGGCGGTTCGTCCAGAGGTCTTCCCGGACCCGGTCGCGCACGGACTCGAACGGAAGCGGCTCTCCGCCCTCCAGAAAACGCGCGCGGTGCGCGTCGTAGTGGGTGCGCAACTCCACCTCGGTCAACCGGCCGCCACGTCCGAAACGATCCGCCACGTATTCGTCGATGCGGATATCGTCCCGCAGGATCTGCCGCAGATCGTCCATCTCGATCCCGACCATCGAGAGGAGGCGGGCGAACGCGGCGGGGTCGGCGAAACGCGCTTGCACGGCCGCCACGGCGCGCTCGACGCGAGCCGGCGAAGGCGCCGCCTGCCGGTATCGATTGACCTCGTCGAGCGCGAGCCGGCGCTCGATCAGCCGGCTCAGGCCCGCCGCTTCGCGAGCCGCGGGTTCCCGATCACGGACGCTCCACAACCCCTGCTCGTGCAAGCCGAGATCGAGGAACGCCCGCACGTCCGAGGCGAGAATCACCTGCCCGGACACCACGGCGAGCACCCGGTCGAGAACCTGGGCCGCCGGACCGGATGGCCAGCCGAAGGATACGAGCAGCAGCAGGCAGAACAGCAGGCTGCCGGACCGGCGGTCAGAACGCCTGCCCGAAGCTGAAGTGCAGCGCCATGAGCTGCTCCTGTTGCGGGCTCGTCTCGTCACCGAAGAAGTGCCGCTCGCCGAGCTTGAAGCCGATGTCGAACCCCAGCGGCCCAACCGGCGAGTTGTAGCGCACGCCGAACCCGGCGCCGCTCCGGATGCGACCGAGACTCACGTGCTCCACTCGATCATAAACGTTCCCCGCGTCCACGAACGTGACGAGGCCGATCGCCGGCGTGACGCGAATCCGCAACTCGCTGTTGAAGATGATCACGGCGTTGCCGCCCTGCGGGAAGCCGGCCTGGTCGATGGTGCCCCCGGTCTCGGTGCGGGGGTTGCCGAGACGGTCCAGGGCGAATCCGCGAACCGTGGCGTTCCCGCCCGCGAAGAACCGCTCGCTGATCGGCAGCGCGAGCGAGCCCGCCGCCGCGACTCGTCCCTCCGGGGCGTCTTCGCGGGCGTCCAGGGCCCGCGGAAATCCCCAGGCCACGCCCAGACGCGCGCCGGCCGCCAGAACGATTCTCGGGACGCCGGGCATCCTGCGATACACCGACCCGGAAACAAAGCTCTTCGAGAAGCCGACCTCGGAGCCTATCGTGCGCGCGGCCACCTCGGACTCGAGCGTCACCAGGGATCCACGGGCCGGCTCGACGGGATCGTCGCGGGTGTCGTACACCCGACTCGCGCTGAACGACGACAGGCGCACGTTGGGAAACAGCCGGTCGACGATGTCCTCGTCCTCGCGGTTCAACTCGCGGTTGGACGTGTCGTTGTTGCCGAGACGGTATCCGATGGAGGTGCCCGTCGCCACGCCCGACGAACGCGTCACCTGCGCCGCCACGCCCCGGCTGAAGAGATCGAAACCGGGGCGGATCGCCTGCTCGACGAAACCCGACATCTGCACGTCCCAGTCGCGCCGGATCGCCCGTGGTTCGCGATAGGTGGCGAGCACGCGATACTCGTTGAACCCGAACGCGCCGCCCGTCTCCACCGGCGCGAGCAGAGGCGGGTCGTTCTTGCGACGGACGCTGACGCGCGTGAACAGGTCTATCGAGCGATTCCTGCCCCACAGATTGCGGCGGCCGATCTCGAACGAGCCGCGCGGCGCGAACTCGATCCGCTCGATCGCCCGGCTGCCCGCCGCCCGGACCTCCCGCCGGAGCCGCTGCGACAGCTCGAACCCGCCCCCGTAGGCGAGCCGGGTCGCCGCCGCCTCCTCGACCTCGATGATCACGTCCCGCCGATCGGAGCGGCCGTGACTGAATTCGCGGATGTCGATCCGCCGGAACATGCCGAGCGCGTTGAGGCGGCGGCGCGTCTCCGCAACGTCGTCGAGCCCGAGCGGGGCCCCCGGAGCCAGGGTCACCTCGCGGCGAATGGTGGCGCTGTCGACCGTCCGGTTGCCCACGATCAGCACGTGGTCGACCAGCACCTGCGGGCCCTCGACCATCCGGAAGACGAGATCGACCGTGCTCAGATCGTCGGCGAACCGCGCATCCAGCATCACCTGCGCCTGCTCGTATCCCTCGTTCAGATAGGACTCCAGGAGGGCGTCGCGATAACGCTCGATCTGGGGTCCGTAGTACGCGTCGCCGGGGCGCACATCGACCACCTGCTGCAGGACCGCGGAGGATTGGGCCGACGCGCCGTCGAACGCCACCTCCCCGATGATCGTCCGCAACCCTTCGTCGATCGCGATCTCGACGCGTTGCTCCACTTCTCCGTCCTCGCCGCGCCCACCCGTGCCGCTGAAGGAGCGGACGGCCCTCACCGTGGCGAAGCCGAGACGGTTGTAGTGCTCCTCGATGGCGGCCAGACCCGCATCGATCTCCCGGACGACGAGGGGCGCGCCGGTGGTCACGCCGAGGATGGAGCGGACCCGGTCGTCCGCAACCGCCTGATTCCCGCGCACGGCGACCGCGCGGACGCGATACAGCGGGCCGCGCGTCACGCGAAAGACGATGGAGAGCCGATCCTCGTCGCCGTCACGCGTGTGGGTCACCGCGGCGTCGCCATAGCCGAGCGCCTGCAGGTGCCCGGCAATGCGCTGGTCCGCGTCTTCGAGAAGGTCTTCGTCGACGCTCGCCTCGCGGGCGATCGGCACCAGGTCGGCCAGCCGCGCCCCCGGCACTTCGTCGCCCTCGAACGTCACCTCGACCCGCGGCCCGCGCCGAATGGCGAGCCGCACGTCGACATCGACGTCGCTCAGCCGCTCGATCTCGTGCGACAGCCGGGCCTCGTAGTAGCCGCGCCGCCGCAGGTCGCCCTCGTAGTCGCCGAGCCGCTGCACTATCTCGACCCCGTCGTAGGGCGTACGGGGATTGCGAAGACCGAGCCGGGTGCGGATCGTGTCGTGGAACACCGGCGACTCGCCGGTGATGTGCCAGCGTCGGACGCGGGCCCGCGGACCGGCCTCGATCGCCATCCGCAGAACACGCCTCGCAAGGGGCCCGGCAATCTCGGGGCGCACGCGTGCGGTGAAGAAACCGCGCTCGGCGTACGCACGTCGCACGGTGTCCTCGACCGCGGCGGCATCGCCGGCCGGGAAACTCGTCCCGTGGCGCTGGGAAACGAAGCGGCGCAGCCACTCCTCCGGCACGCCGCGCACGCCGCTGAACTCGACCCGGTTCACGGTTTCGAGCGACCGCAGGTCGTAGACCAGCGCGACCCCGCCACGCCTGTCGCTGGCGTCCACCTCGACGCCCCTGAAGAGGCCGAGACTGAAGAGGTGCGCCAGGGTCTCGCGGACCTCCCGCATCGACAGCGGCTCGCCCGGCCGCGTCTCGACGAGTTCACGGGCGGCCGGATCGTCGAACGGCCGGCCGTCCGCCGTCAACCGCACCTCGACGACGTTCAGTCCGACGTACCGGTCCACGTCGCGCGCGGCCTGCGCGGGTGCGCCCGGCCAGCAGAGAACCGCGAGCAGGCAGAACGCCCATCCACGCATCAGAAAGCATGCCGGACCCGTACGTCGAGCGCGTAGGTCAGATCTTCGTTCTGCGACAGGACCCACGACAGCCGATCGGTGGCGTCGTACTCGAAGACCACGATGAGGTCCTGGTTGCTGCCGCTGACGGCGCGGGAGAAGGTCAGGTGCCCCCGGTCGGAGATGCGCTTGCCGATCAGCACGCGCGCGGTCGGGACGAGCTGCGTCGACTGCTGGGCCGCCGGATCGTCCAGAGACGGCGTGATCTCGAAGGTGTCGACACCGAACGACCGCTCCACCACCCCCCCGACCTCCGCCAGAACGGGGTTGTTCAAGAGCCCCGCCCCGATGCCCTGCATCAACAGCCCCTGCTGAGACGCCTCGGGCGCCCGCAGGGTGCGGATCTCGGCCTGCTGCGGGTCCCGGACGTCGCCCAGCAGCAGCCCGACGATCTCGAACTGCTGCAGCGGCGGATCGGACTCCAGCGTCGGCGGCTCCAGCCGATCGAGCGATCCGGTGAGGCCCAGGGTGATGCGGTACGTCTGACCCGGCACGCGGATGTCGGTCTCTGCCTCGACGTCGAGGAACGGCTCCATCGCGACGGGGTTCGTGAATCCGACGCTGCCGCGGGTCAGCCGATACCGGTTGCCCTCGAAGTAGATCTGCCCGCGCTCGATCTCCGCGTTGCCGAGCAGGGACGGCCGATCCAACGTGCCGGTCAGGGTCAGGTCGGCGCTGGCGACGATCTGGGCCCGGTTGTCCGAGATGCGCAGGCTCGAGGGCGCCGAGATGCGCAGATCGAACCGCAGGGGCAGCGTGGTCTCCGGCGGACCGTCCGCCGTTTCGTTGCCCATCAGATTCATGAGTCCGCCGTCGGACTCGAAGAGCTCCAGCCAGATTGCGTCCTGCACGGTCACGAGACCGCCCAGCGTCGGCGCATCGACGGAACCCTGCAGAACCAGCTCCGCATCGACCCGGGACCGAATGCCCTCGGGATAACGCAGGGAGATGTCCCGGCCGGTGGCGGTCACATCCAGATCGCCGAGGCGGTATCCCTCCAGCCCGACCCGGCCGCCGAAGCCGACCGGGCCGCCGCCGAGCTCCGCGGTCAACTCGTCGAAGCGCACCCCGCCCGGCTCCAGAATCACGCGGCCGTTGACCGCGTCGAGTGCGTGCGGCAGCGACAGATGCCGGACCCGGCCGTTCGTCACGCGAGCCGCGCCGGTGACGACAGGCGCATCGAGCGAGCCGCCGATGTCGGCCGCCAGGCGCATCGTTCCGCGGCTGCGCACGTCGGGAATCAGGCCCTCCAGAATGCCGAGCCCGGCGTTGCCCTCCGCACGCAGCGCAAACCGCTCGTCGGCCAGCGCCACGTCGCCCGCCAGCTCCAGGTTCGTCTCCTCGCCCCGCAACCGCATCCGGTCGACGTGCACCACGTTGTCGGCCAGAGAGAGACGGACCGGACCGTCGTTCTCCAGCTCGAAGTCGAACACCGTGAGTGCGAGACGATCCGCCCTGACGTCGACTCCCAACCGATCGAGGTCGAGCAGCTCCCCGTCGACCGTGACCGTGCCGCTGGCCACCAGCGCGGTCATCGCCGACAACCCCGGCTGCAGGGCGCGTGCGAACGGGTCGAGCCGGGTGTTGGTCACGCTGAAGCGAAACCGGGCGGGCGCCTCGTCCACCAACCCGATGCGGCCGGAGCCGGAAACCGCGACGTCCGGCGACGCCGCCTCCAGCTCGACGTTCATCACGCCTCCGGCAACGTCGAGACGGCCCGTCACCTCGCCGACCGCAGCACCCGCCATGGTCACGTCGGCCATCGTGCCCCGGATCTCGTAACGCGGGTCCGCGAAGGCGCCGGCGCCGGAGATGGCGGCGGCGATGCGTCCGGCGACGGCCACCGGAACGCGCTCCGCCATCCGCGACGCGGAGAGCTGCAGGCCGCGGGCATCGGCCGTGACGGAGTAGGTGCCGTTCCACTGCACGTACATCGCCCCGGTGACCTCACCGTCTCCCTGCCGTACGGTCAGGCCGTTGAGCCAGACGCCGTCGCCGTCGAACCGGAGATCGGCTTCCGCCTCGTCGAAGGGCTCTCCGTAAGCGAGGCCCGCGCCCAGTCGCATCCGCCCGAAGCCGAGCGGCGCGCCGTAGTCCCCGTACAGGCGGATCTGGCCGTACGTCGGGCCGTCGATGGTGTATCCCTCCAGCTCGAAGGCGTCGCGGATGTACTGGGCCGGTAGTGCGTCGACCTCGAACCGGGCATTGATCTGCTCGCCTCCGGAACGCGCCGCACCGATGGCGAAGCGGCCGTCGACGGCCAGACTGGACGCCGTCTGGCGGAATCGGGCGCCCGTAACCTCCAGAATGGAGTCCTCGACGACGATGTCTCCCGCGCCGCGGCCCCACTCGACGTTCCAGGCCCCGATCGCGTCGCCGGCGAATGCCGCCTCGATGCGCGGCGACGTCAGCGCTCCCAGCATCACGCCGGTCATCGTCCCGCTGCCGTCGATCGCCAGGTCGCCGGTCGGGCGCCCGAACGCCGTCATGACGGCGGCCATGACCCGATCGCTCTCCTGCCAGTCCGCGCTGGCGACGTGGAACGGAATCCTCGACCCCCTGCCCCAGGCGGTGCGGCCCTCGAGAGTCATCGCGGTCAGAGGCGTCGCGAACCAGCTCGGCGCAATGTCCACGCCGTCCGGCTCGAACGTGAACCGCATGTCCCCGCCGAACGGAAACCGCCACGGATCCGCGGCAGGCTCGAACGGTTGCGCGTCATGGGGCCACCCCTCGCGCGGCGCCGGCAGCCCGCCCCGGGGCAACAGGGAGACTCCCGCCGGCGGCGCAACCGACACCTCACCGCCACCCTGCCGCTCCGCGAACCGGCCGAGCGGCCACGCCAGGCTCAACTCGCCCGCGAGCCTGCCCCGGGGACGCGCTCCTGGCACGCCCAGGTCGTCGAGCAGCGGCTCGAGGGCCGCCGCTCGTACTCGCGGCGTGAACGTGGCGATGCCGGGTTCGGGGACCCCCAGCGGCTTCATCGCGTAGGTGAAGTCGAGCTCGCCGCCGTAGAACCCGGCATGCGCCTGCGTGATCTCGAAGCGGTCGCGGGTCCAGACCAGATCGCCGTCCAGCTCGGGAAAGCGGAGTCCCGCCAGCGTGGCGTCCGCGCTGGCGAACGAGCCGGTCAGCTCGCGCCCGCCCTCGAACAGATGCCACACACCGCTGAACGCGGCCTCCCCGGTGACCGTGAACTCGTCCCGCGCGAAGAAGATCTCCTTCATCGCCGGCAGGTCGATTGCCATCTCCCGCACGTTGTAGGTCGACTCCGGCCAGCTCAGCATGTCGACATGGCCGTCGACCCGCGCCGTGAAGCCGCGGTCGGCGGCCCACAGATCGATGTGCGTCAGATCGACCAGACCGCCGTCGAGCACGTAGTCGGCGTCCATGTCGATCGTCATCGGCTCGAAGTCGCCGATGACGAGCGTCCCGCCGCGGAACTCGGCCGTCCCACCGTAGCCGGTGGATTTGCCCAGCGTCATGTCGATGTTGGGCGCGGTGATGCTCCACGGCGCCACGTGGTCCTCGTACACGAACTCGCCGTCGTAGGCGCGCAGGTGCTGCACGGTGGTGACGAAGATCCGGCCCTCTTCCCCTTCCTCCGCCACCGGTGCCGCGGCGCCCGCGTCGCCCGCGGGAAGTGTCGCTTCGGCTCCCTCGGCGCCGTCCGCCGGCTGGACGAACCGGGGAAAGCTCTGCCGCCCGTCGGAGAAAGACTCGACCAGCATGCGCCAGCCGCTCAGCTCGACGGCGTCCACGAGCACCTCGCCGTGCAACAGAGGCACCCACTCGGTCGAGATCTCGATGCGGTCCACCTGGAAGAACGGCCGGTCGCCGGGATTGAGGCCTCCGATCTCCAGGTCTTCGATCAGGAAGCGCCCCGGCGCCACATACGTGCTGAGCCGGCCGATGGTGACCGGCCGGTCGATGTAGTCGGCGAACGCCCGTTCCGCCTGTGCGCGCAGGCTCGGCCCGAGATCGATCGTGGTCACGGAGACGAGGATGCCCGCGACGACCGCCACCACGGCGATGGTCGTCCACACGAGCGACCGGCGCACTCCCGGCCGCAGGCGCCGGGCCCAACGCCACCGCAGGGGGCGCAACCCCAGCCGCCTCACCTGGCGTGTCCAAACGGTGAGGAGCGTGTTGGCGGGAGAACGCGTGTCACCGGTCTGCCGCGGGCGCTTCCAGCGCGCGAGGATGGCGGCCGCCCGCGACACGACCGCCTTCACCGCGGGCGCGAAGTCGACACGCTTCGCTGCGGACCGCTTCGCCGGCGGCTGCTCCGCGGCCGGCGCGGCGAAGAGAATGCTGCCGGGCCGCGACGGTTCGTCTGGCATCGATTCGTCCGCCGATCGCTCACTCGATGGCGGCCAACAACCGGCCGGCCTCTACCGACATGCCTTCGGTGACCGGCACCTCGGTGACCGTGCCGGCCCGCGGGGCGCCCAGCTCGTTCTCCATCTTCATGGCCTCGACGACCACCAGCGGCTGGCGGGCCTCGACCTGGTCGCCGGGCGCCGCCAGCACCCGCACCACCTTGCCGGGCATCGGAGCGACGAGCCGCGACGCGCCGCCCGCGGCGCCGCCGGGGGCGTCCCCGGCCGCTCGCCGGCCGTTGATCACCGTATCGACGACCACGTTGCCGATGTGCACCCGCGTCAATCCGTTCGGGCCGGTCGGCACGCAGCGCACCTGCCGGCTCGCGGCGCCGGCGCCGGTCCGCACCAGCGACAGCAGCATCCCGCGCCGATCGCGTTCCACGAGGCGCGCATCGACCTCCCGCGTCGTCCCGTCCCACGACACGCGCACGCGCCCGGGGCGCGCCGCATCCGGCTCGACGCTGACGTCGCGCACGTTGCCGTTGACCTCGATCTCGATTCGCATGCCGGATGCGCCTATCGTAGTCCCTCGACCCGCGCCGCCTGCTTCCAGCGCCCGCCGGCCGCCGTACCCGCGCCGGGGCCGGCCCCGACTGCCGCGCGCCCCAGCGTCACGGACAACGCCGCGGCGATGACGGCGAGCTCCTCGGCGTCGTCCGGCGGGTCGACGAAATCGGTTCCGTCCCTTCCGGCCAGCACGCGGTCGAGAAACGTGGTGTCGAAGCGTGCGGCGACGAAGTCGTCGTGACGAAGCAGCCACCGGAACATCGGAACGGTGGTCGGCACGCCGCCGATGTCGTACTCCGCGAGGGCCCGGTCCATGCGATCGATGGCCAGACGGCGATCCGCCGCGTGGGCGATCACCTTGGCCACCATCGAGTCGTAGTGCACGGGCACCTCGAAACCGGCCGCGACGCCGGCGTCGACGCGGATGCCGGGACCCTCGGGCGGACGATGCGTCTCGAGCAGTCCGGGACACGGCATGAAGCCCGCGTTCGGATCCTCGGCATAGACGCGGCACTCGATGGCGTGGCCGTCCGGTGCGAGCGCCCGCTCGGGATCGATCTCCAGACGCTCTCCCTGCGCGACCCGGAGCTGCCAGCGCACGAGATCGATGCCGGTCACCATCTCGGTGATCGGATGCTCGACCTGCAGCCGGGTGTTCATCTCCAGGAAATAAAAGTTCCCCGACTCGTCGAGCAGGAACTCGATGGTGCCGGCGTTCGTGTACCCGACCTCCGCGGCCAGCCGGGCCGCGGCGGACGCGAGCGCGCGCCGGGTCTCGATGTGGACCACCGGCGACGGCGTCTCCTCGATCACCTTCTGATGGCGCCGCTGAATCGAGCACTCCCGCTCGACGAAGGGCACCACGCCGCCGTGCTCGTCCGCGAGAAGCTGCACCTCGATGTGCCGGCCCCGCTCGATGCAGCGCTCCAGGTAGACCGCGCCGTCGCCGAACGCCGACGCGGCCTCGGACCGCGCGCCCTGCACCGCGCGCGGCAACCCGTCCGGCTCGCGCACCAGCCGCATCCCCTTGCCGCCCCCGCCGGCGACCGCCTTGACGAAGATCGGATAGCCGATGGCGTCGCCCGCCTCCTGCAGCTCGGCCTCGGTCGCTCCCTCGGGCAGCGGGCCGCCGCTGCCCGGCACGATCGGCACGCCGGCCCGTCCAGCCGCCTCGCGCGCCGCGGTCTTGCCGCCCATCAACTCGATGACCCCGGCCGGCGGGCCTATGAACGTGAGCCCGGCATCGGCGACGGCCTGGGCGAACCCGGCGTTCTCGGCCAGGAACCCGTAACCGGGATGCACTGCGTCGGCGCCGGTGCGGCGCGCCGCCGCGATGATCTTCTCGACGTGCAGGTAGCTGGCGGCCGGCTCGTCCGCCTCGAGCGCCACCGCCTCGTCGGCGTAGCGGACGTGCGGGGCCAGCCGGTCACAGTCGGAATAGACGGCGACCGTCAGCAGCCCCATCTCGCGGCACCCGCGCATGATTCGGACCGCGATCTCGCCGCGGTTGGCGATGAGCACCTTCATCGGCAGTTCGTCTCCCTATCGTACTGCACTACTGGCGCCGATTCGCGTCGCGTGCACCCCTGCCACACGCCCCGCTCCGAGGCGGTACGATCCGGGCACGCCGGCGCGCGGGTCACAGCGGGATGTTGCCGTGCTTCTTCGGGGGGTTCCGGTCCCGCTTGCCGTCGAGGCTGCGCAGGGCCGCGACGATGCGCGGGCGGGTCGTGCGCGGCGCGATGACCTCGTCGAGGAAACCGCGGCCGGCGGCGACGAACGGGTTGGCCAGCTTGTCGCGGAACTCCCGCACCTTCGACGCGCGTAGCGCGTCGGGATCCTCTGCCGCGTCCAGCTCCCGCTTGTAGAGGATGTTCACCGCTCCCTCGGGTCCCATGACCGCGACCTCCGCGGTCGGCCAGGCCAGGTTGACGTCGGTCCGGATGTGCTTGCTCGCCATCACGCAGTAGGCGCCCCCGTAGGCCTTGCGGGCGACCACCGTCACCTTCGGAACGGTCGCCTCGGCGAACGCGTAGAGCAGCTTCGCCCCGTGCTTGATGATGCCGCCGTACTCCTGCACGGTCCCCGGGAGGAAACCCGGCACGTCCTCGAACGTCACCAGCGGCAGATTGAACGCATCGCAGAAGCGGACGAACCGGGCGCCCTTGATCGAGGCGTCGATGTCGAGCGCCCCCGCGAGGTGCGCCGGCTGGTTCGCCACCACGCCGACCGGCTGCCCCCCGAACCGCGCGAAGCCGACCACGATGTTCGGTGCGAAGTGCCGGTGAACCTCCAGGAACTCGCCGTCGTCGCCGACCGCCCGAATCAGGTCCAGCATGTCGTAGGGCTGGTTCGGGGACTCGGGCACGAGGGTGTCGAGCTGCGGATCCTCCCGGTCGGCCGGGTCGGCCGTCTCGACGCGCGGCGGATCGTCGAGATTGTTGGAGGGCAGGTAGCCGAGCAGCGTGCGCAGCAGCGCCAGGCAGTCCTTGTCGGTCGGGACCGCGAAGTGGGCGGCGCCGCTCTTCGCGTTGTGCGTCATCGCCCCGCCGAGCTCGTCCTTGGTCACCTCCTCGTGGGTGACGGTGCGAATCACGTCCGGCCCGGTCACGAACATGTAGCTGGTCCCCTCGACCATCACCGTGAAGTCGGTGATAGCCGGGGAATAGACCGCTCCCCCGGCGCACGGCCCCATGATGGCCGAGAGCTGCGGGATGACGCCGGAGGCGAGCGTGTTCCGCAGGAAGATGTCGGCGTAGCCGGCCAGCGAAGCGACCCCCTCCTGGATCCGGGCGCCGCCCGAGTCGTTGAGGCCGACCACCGGCGCGCCGTTCTTCATCGCCAGATCCATTATCTTGACGATCTTCGCGGCGTTCGTTTCCGACAGCGACCCGCCGAACACCGTGAAGTCCTGCGCGAACGCGTAGACGAGGCGCCCCTCGACCTCGCCGTGGCCGGCCACCACGCCGTCGCCCGGCACGAGCTGCGTCTCCATGCCGAAGTCGCGGCAGCGGTGGGTAACCAGCTTGTCGACCTCGCGGAACGTGCCGGGATCGAAGAAGAGGTCGATCCGCTCGCGGGCGGTCAGCTTGCCCGCATCGTGCTGCCGCCGTTGCCGGGCCTCGCCGCCGCCCGCTTCCGCACGACGCTCGTAGTCCGCCAGCGTGTCCAGTCTGTCCATGCCGTGAGTCCGTCGGTTCGAGGAGCGCGGCGCCGGCCCCGCTAGGCCCTGACGGCCTGCGCCTTGTCCCAGTCGGCCAGGAACTTCGCCAAGCCGATGTCGGTGAGCGGGTGATTGAACAGCATGTCGATGACCTTCGGGGGGCAGGTGCAGACGTCCGCGCCCATGCGGGCCGCCTCGACCACGTGGGCCGGGCCGCGCACGCTCGCCACGAGGACCTCGGTCTCGAACTCGTAGTTCTCGTAGATCTCGACGATGCGGCCGACCAGGTCCATGCCGTCGGTCGCGATGTCCTCGATGCGGCCGACGAACGGGCTGACGAACGCCGCGCCGACCTTGGCCGCCAGCAGCGCCTGCGCGGGCGAGAAGACCAGCGTCACGTTGACGCGGATTCCCTCGCCGGAGAGCGCCGCGCACGCCTGGACGCCGGCCTTGCCGAACGGCACCTTGACCACGATGTGCTCGTCGATGGCGGCGAGCCGGCGTCCCTCGCCGATCATCCCGTCCGCGTCCGTCGCGACCACCTCGGCGCTCACCGGTCCACCGACGGCCCGGCAGATCCGCGCGAGGGTCTCGTGCGGATCGCCCGGCTCCTTCGCCAGCAGCGACGGGTTGGTGGTCACGCCGTCGACGATGTGCAACGGGACCAGGGCCTCGACGGTCTCGGGGTTCGCGCTGTCCACGAAGATCTTCACGAGCGGTTCTCCTGCATGCGGATCGGCTCCGCGCTTCAGCCGGCCACCACGTCGTTGACGAGCTCGCCGATGCCCTCCACGGTAATCGCCACCCGATCGCCCGGCGCGAGGGGCCCGACCCCGGGCGGGGTCCCCGTCGCGATGACGTCGCCCGGCAGCAGCGTCATCACGTGGCTCACGAACTCCACCACGCGCTCCGGCGGGAAGATCATCTCCCGCGTGCTCGACGCCTGCCGCGTGTCGCCGTTGACCGTCGAGCCGACGGCCAGCCCCGTCCAGTCCAGCCCGACGGCGATGGCCGGGCCGACCGGCGCGAACGTGTCGAAGCCCTTCGCCCGCGTGTACTGCACGTCCCGCTTCTGCAGGTCCCGATCCGTCACGTCGTTGACGCACGTCAGCCCCAGCACGTAGTCGCGCGCCTCGGCGGCCCGCACGTTGCGCGCCGTACGCCCGATGACGATGCCGACCTCCGCCTCGTAGTCCACGCGGCCCGCGCCCGGAGGAATCACGATCGACGATCCCGGCCCGATCACGGCGGACGGCGGCTTCAGAAAGATGAGCGGCTCTTTCGGCAGCGCCTTGCCCATCTCCTTCGCGTGGTCCCGGTAGTTGAGACCGACCGCGACGATCTTCGACGGCGTCACCGGCGGCAGCACCCGCAGGCCGGCAGGTTCGACGGCGTCACCGGGCCGATGCTCTCCGAACAGGTCGCCGTCGAGCCGGCGCCAGGCGCCGTCCCGCTCGATCACGAGCTGCGCCCGCCCGTCGATCTCGATGCGATATACGCGTGTCATGAATCACCTTGCGGCCGTCATCTAACGGGCTGTCTCCGTCACCGGCTCCGAAGGCGGACTCGCGTTCGGCGGGACCGCGGTATCGAGCGCCAGCACCCGGTAGACGTAGCGCCCGCCCGCCGTGACGTCGGTATCCTGGAACGCCGTCTCGACGAGCGGCTCGACCGTGAGCGGTTGGAGTGTCGCATCTGGCGGCGTTCCGCGCAAGACCACGTAGCCGGCGAGGTCGCCCTCGCCGTTGTCGTCCCAGACGAGGCTGATGCCGTTCGTGTCGACCACCGCGATGAGGCCGGTGGGGGCCGCGGGCGGAAACGTGTCGGTCAGAACGGCGCAGGTCGCCGGCGATGCGTCGCCGAGCAGTTGCAATCCGTCCTCCGGCGACTCGTTCTGCAGACGCCTCGAGGGGACGTAGTCGAGGACGCGCACCGCGTAGCAGCGGGTCTCCGGGAAAGTCGGATCGGCGTCGGTATAGGACGCTTCGGAATCGGGATCGGCGAGCCGTTGCGGGCGCTCGACGTCGGGATCTCCGGATGCCGCCACGTCGTACACCACGTATGCCGACGGTTCCGGCCCCTCCACGACCGGGGTCGACTCGAGAATCGGCGACTCGACCTCCTCCGCCTGCACCGGCAACCGGAACGTGGGCGGCTCCTGCCAGACGATCTCGATCTGCCCGGCGTCGTACGACACCGCGGCCGGCCCCGGGGGCAGCGGCGGGACGACGAGCGGCACATCGACCAGATCGGACGGTTCGCCCGGCCGGTTCCGCGACGATACCGCGAACGCGACGTAGGAACGAATCGGAGGCTCCGGCGCCGGGGGAGAGACCAGCGGCATCGGGGGGACCTTCTCCGTCTCGTCGTCCTCGTCGTCCTCGTCGTCCTCGTCCGGATCACCCACGGTCACCGGTACGAGCGTCTCGGGCGTCAAGCGCTCGACCACGGTCACCGCCTCCCCCTGGACCACCTCGAAGAACGCCACCGGACCGGTAGCCGCGTCGCGGTTCTGGACATCGTCGAGCATGTCGGCGAGCGTGGGCTCGGGCTCGGAAGAAGCGTCCGCCGGTTCAACGGAGAACGCATCGTCGGGAAGGCGCACCGGCAGAACGGCGATCAGCGTCGCGACATCGAGCCAGTCTTCCGAGAATTCCTCGCGCAGCCCCAGCTCGGTCGGCTGCGTGGTCAGCGCGTAGACCTCGATCCACTCGATGTCGCCCGGCGTCGTGCCGTCGGAGTCGCTGTCCGGCGCATCGAACTCCAGGTAGACGCGGTCGCCCAGGCGGGTCGCTTCGGGGGCGGAGATCGTGTCCGGCAGGATGATCAGCGGCGGGCGCGGAGCGCCCCGTGCCCCGCAGGCCACCAGCAGCCCCCCGAGCATCAGTACGGCGACGAACCCGAGTGCCGCCCGGAAACGAGTCACAGAATGTAGCGGGAGAGATCCTCGTCCTCGACGATCTCCGACAGCATGCGATCGACGTACTCTGCGTCGATGACGACGCGCGTCTCCCCCAGATCGGGCGCGTCGAACGAGATCTCGTCGAGCAGCTTCTCCATGACGGTGTGCAGGCGGCGCGCCCCGATGTTCTCGCTCCGGTCGTTGACGAGACTGGCGATCTCCGCGATCCGCCGCACCGCCCCTTCGTCGAAATGCAGGTCGATGCCTTCCGTGCCGAGCAACGCCCGGTACTGCGTCACGAGGGCGCCCTGCGGCTCGGTCAGGATGCGCACGAAGTCATCCGTCCCCAGCGCCTCGAGCTCCACGCGAATGGGGAACCGGCCCTGGAGCTCCGGGATCAGGTCGGACGGCTTGGCCACGTGGAAGGCGCCGGCCGCGATGAACAGGATGTGGTCGGTTCTCGCCATCCCGTGCTTCGTGTTGACGGTCGTCCCCTCCACGATCGGCAGGATGTCGCGCTGTACGCCCTCGCGGCTCACGTCCGGGCCGCCCTGCCTCCCGTCGCTGCCGGCGATCTTGTCGATCTCGTCGACGAAGATGATCCCCGCCTGCTCCACGCGCTCTATCGCCGCGCGGCCGACGCTCTCCATGTCGACGAGCTTCTGCTCCTCCTCGCGGGCGAGGTGCTCGGCCGCTTCCGGCACCTTCATCCGGCGCTTCCGGCTGCGCCCCTGAAACAGGCCCGGCAGCATGTCCTTCATCTTGACGTCGATCTCCTCGATCGACGATCCGGCGATGACCTCGAAGGACGGAAACGACGACTCGCGAACCTCCAGCTCCACCACGCGCGCGTCGAGGCCGCCCGCGCGGAGCTGGTCCCGCAGCTTCTCGCGGGTGCGTCCCGCCGCCTCCCGCAACGCCCGGGGATCGACCGACGAGTCCGGGCCGGCCGGAGAAGCCGGCACGACCGGCGCCGGCCGCATCGGCGGCACCAGCAGATCGAGCAGACGTTCCTCGGCGTTGGCCCGCGCCTTGTCCCGCACCTCGACGATCCGCTCGTCGCGCACCATCGTGACGGCCAGCTCCACCAGGTCGCGGACCATCGACTCCACGTCGCGTCCCACGTAGCCCACCTCGGTGAACTTCGACGCCTCCACCTTGATGAACGGCGACTGGGCGAGTCGCGCGAGCCGGCGGGCGACCTCGGTCTTGCCGACGCCGGTCGGCCCGATCATGAGGATGTTCTTGGGCGCGACCTCTTCGGCGAGCTCGGGGGGCAGCTTCTGCCGCCGCATCCGGTTGCGAAGCGCGATCGCCACCGCGCGCTTGGCCTGGTGCTGTCCGACGACGTGCCGGTCGAGCTCGGCCACGATCTCGCGCGGCGTGAGGGTTCCGACCGAGGAAGCGGCTGTCTCGGGCAGGTAGATGGGCACGACTAGAGTTCCTCGATGGTGACATTGGCATTCGAATAAATGCAAATGTCGGCGGCGATGCGCATCGCCTCGTCGGCAATCGTGCGCGGGTCGAGCTCGGTGCGCCGCGCCAGCGCCTTGGCGGCGGCCATGGCGTAGGGACCGCCGGAGCCGATCGCCACGATCCCGTCGTCCGGCTCGATGAGATCGCCGGTGCCCGAGAGCAGAAACGTCGCCTTGACGTCGGCCACGACGAGCATCGCGTCGAGGCGCCGCAGGGCCCGGTCGGTGCGCCAGTCCTTGGCCAGCTCCACCACCGCGCGCTCCAGGTTGCCGCGGTGCTGCTCCAGCTTGGCGTCGAAGCGCGAGAAGAGCGCGAACGAATCGGCGGCCGAGCCGGCGAACCCGGCCAGCACGCGGTCGTGGTAGAGCCGCCGGATCTTGCGCGCGGTCTGCTTGACCACCGTCGTGCCGAGCGTGACCTGGCCGTCGCTCGCCATCACCGCCTTGTCCTCCCGGCGGACGGCCAGGACCGTCGTGCTCCGGAATCCCGCAGACGTCGCCGTCATCCGCCGTCCTCCCCGGCTGCCGCGCGGCGGCGGAACAGCAGATACAGCGGCAGGCCTGCCGCGATGAGCAGCACGCCGGCGCCCGCCGCGGCCGGCTCGCGCCAGATCTCGTTCACGACCATGGCGGCGCAGGCGGCGACGAAAATGCCGGGCGCCAGCGGATAGCCCCAGGCCCGGAACGGACGGGGGGCCGCAGGCTCGCGGCGCCGGAGGACGAACAGCGCGGCCACGGCGGCGCCGGCGAACGTGACCACGGCGAACCCGGTGTAGAGCAGCAACTGCTCGAAAGTGCCGGCCAGCACGAGCACACCGCTCCAGATGCTCTGCGCGACGATGGCGGCCACGGGAGTCCGGTACTTCGGATGCACCCGCGCGGCGCCCGCGAAGAACTGTCCGTCGCGGGCCATGGCGAAGTAGACCCGCGGCCCGGCCAGCACCATGGCGCTGACGCTCGCGGCGATCATGATCACCGACGCGGCGGCGAGGACCGCACCGACGCCGGCCCCGAACAGCCGCTCCCCCGCCGCATCGAGGATGGGTGCACGGTCCGCGCCGAGGTCGACGGCGCCCAGATCGGCGAGCGGCATCGCGTAGACATAGAGGAGATTCAGCAGCACGTAGACGACGACGACCGTCGCGGTGCCGGCGGCTATCGCGAGCGGCACGTTGCGGCCCGGGTCCCGGATCTCCTCCGCGACGTACGTGGCCGCGTTCCAGCCGGAATAGCTGAACATGATGGGAACGAGCGCGAGGAGCCAGAGCGCGGGTGTCACGGGCCCGCCCGGCGCGCCGAAGTGCGCCACCGAGCCGTCGCCGATCGTGAAGCCGAGAGCGACGAGCACGACGAGCACGGCGACCTTCGCGCCCGCCAGCAGATTCTGCACGATCCGGCCCGGGCCGAGGCCGAGCACGTGGACCGCGGTCAGGGCCGCGATCGCCGTCAGGGCCACAACGGTCCGCGGCGAGATCGACAGCGTGACGACCACCAGCGGGATGCTCACGAACGGCGTCGCATCGCCCGCCGCCGGCAGGAACCGGCCGAGGTAGCTCGCGATCCCGACGGCCCCGAGGGCGATGGCGCCCGAGAACCCCGCGATGAACGACGTCCACCCGGAGAGGAACCCGGCGGCCGGCCCGAACGCCTCCCGCAGATAGACGTACTCGCCCCCGGCCCGCGGCCGCAGCGTCGCCAGCTCGGCGTACGCCATGGCGCCGGCGAAGGCCAGCCCGCCGCCGGCCAGCCACGCCCCGAGCATCAGCCAGACGTCGGGCACCCAGACGGCGACGAGCGCCGGCACCAGGAAGATGCCGCTGCCGATGACGTTCGAGACGATGATCGACGCGCCGTCGAGCGCACCGAGCCCCCGAACGAGCGACGGGGATGATGTGGCGGAAGGCACGGGTGCGCCGGGAGCGCTCACTGGGTCAGCAGTTGGCGATCGATCGGGAACTCGCCCAGCTTGGCCCACTGCTCGGCGCGGTGCTTGACGAACAATTCGATCTTGACGTCGACGAAATCCCGGTGACCGAGCATTTCGGCCAGCGACTGCTCGCCGGTATAGCCAAGGCTGGACTCCATCGTGAACGGGCCGAGGCCGTCGCCCGGCACCACCCCTTCACGGCCCACCGCGCGGACCAGGGCGCTGCCCCATTCCTGATCCTCACCCAGACAGGTCCCGGCCTCGTCGTCGGCCGGCGAGACCGGTTCCTCCGGCTCCGGCTGCCCCGCGTAGAGAACCATGCAGCGCCGGAAGACGCCGTTCAACTGCAGCGTCCGGAGGCGTTGCTCCGATACGTTCTCGAGGCGGAACGAAACCGTCGGCACCAGCTTGTTGCGGCCGAACTCGTCGAATCCGACGTCGAGCCAGCCGGTCGTCAGGTCGGTCACGTCCAGCGCGGTCTGGACGTCGAGCGGGGTGCAGGCGCTTCCGGACAGGGCGGCGGACAGCGCGAGCGCGAGCGCCGCGCGCGCCGGGCGGCGAACCATGGACATGCTGGAATTGTAGTGCAGAAGTCCACGCCGTTCTACGGCACGGACTCCCGGCTCAGAAGGACGAGACGTCGACCCGCGCCCGGACCTCGTCCAGCGTCATGCGGCCGGCGTGCAGCGCGGCCACGTCGCCCGCCCTGACCCGCACCGTCGTGTCCCGTCCCGGCAAGCCGCGCGTGTCGCGTGCGATCACCGTCAGCCAGTCGTTCCCGTCGAGCAGCGCGCCCAGCGGCCCGCCGTAGCCCAGGAGCGCGTCGAGGAGCATCTCCCGCAGCGCTTCCTGATACACCGTGTGCAGGTCCGGCGCCGACGCGTCCGGCGCGTTGGCTCCCCCCGGCGGGGGCGCGTCGCCGGGAGCGGCGAGCCCCGGCCGATCCGGCGCGGCCGCGGCGCCGCCCGGCGTGAAGACGACCCGCCGCCCGGCGTTCGGGTCGAGCTCGCGCAGCACCGGAGGAAGCGCCCCCGACACGCGCAGCTCCTGAAGCGCCCTCCGAATCCTCCGCAGGTCCGCGTCCATCATCTCCAGGGACCAGAGGACGCTCTGCCGCAGCACGGGGCACTCGACGTCGAAGAAGACGCCGTACCCGGCCAGGCGGAACCCCCGCACCTGGGCCGGCCCCGCGAACAGCATGAGACCCGGCGTCCAGGGCGGCATCTGCTGCTCGACGCCGCGCGCACTCAGCGCGACCGCCCGCGACAGCACGTGCTCCAGGACCTGAATCTGCGCGGTCAGCGGGTCGGCGTCGGCCCGCTCCGCGCCCGCCGGCGCCGCGCCCTGCGCCGTCGCGGATCCGGCGCCGGCGACGGTCAGGACGACGACGAGCGTTGCGATTCCCATGTCCCTGTCCCGTGCATTCCCGCGCCGCTACTGCTGGGCGACGCGCACCATGTAGTCGGCAAGACTGTCGACCTCCTGCTGCATGCGCAACTGGTCCGCCTGCCGGTGCAGGTCGACCTCCTGCGCCAGCCGCATCAGTCCCGACGCGAACTCCTGCCGCTGCCGGCGCTCGCTCTCCGCCATCAGCACCTGGACCTCGCGCAGCCAATCGTCAGTGGCGGGAAGGGCCGCACCGCCCCCGCCCGGCAGGGATCGCCCGACGGCCGGAGCGGCGCCGGTCCGCTGCGCCAGGAGCTCCTCGCGAAGCGCCGCCTCCAGAGCGGCCAGCTCGGCGCGCCAGGGCGGCGTCTCTTCGGCCGCCGCCACCGGCTGCGGCCGGACCGCGCCATCCATCGGCTGCGTCTCGCCGCCGCCCGGCTCCGACCAGCCCATGCGAAACACGAAGCCGCCGTCGCCGTAGCGCACCTCGACGCTGGCGAGCGCGGCGCCCGCGACCAGGACCGTCGTCGCGGCGAGGGCGGCTCCCCATGCCGGGCGCAGCCCGCCCCCCGACCACCAGGAGGAGGCAGACTTCGGTCGGGCCGCCTCCGCGTCGCCCTCCGCCACGACGCGGAACCCGAGCCGCGCATCCGGCGGCGCCCATGCCCGCAGCGTGCCGCGCAGCGCCGCGAAGCCGTCCAGCTCCGCCGCGCACGCCGCGCACGCCTGCAGGTGCCGCTCGACGTGCGCCCGCTCGGCGGGTTCGCACTCGTCGTAGACATAGGCCACCAGGGCTTCGTTCTCCGGGCAGTCAGACACTGGCTTCCCTCTTCAATCGCCTGCAGGGGGAGGATAGGACACCGCGCCCCGCTCCTGCAACGACGCGGCCCTGCCCAGCCCGTTCCGCTGGAGCTGCCGGCGGAGCGCGCTGAGCCCCTGGTACAGGCGAGTCTTGACCGTGCTCAGGGGACAACCCTGCAGGTCGGCGATCTCCTGAAACGTCAGGCCGTGGTACTCCTTCAACAGGATGGCGGTCCGCTGCGGCTCGGGGAGCGTCGCCATCACGCGCTCCACCGCCCGCCCGAGGTCGCGCCGCACGATCAACTCCTCCACGCTCTCCTCGGCCGGCTCGAGGGAGTGCGCCTGTTCCTGCTGCAGGTCGTCCGACGCCGGGACCATCCTGACGCGCCGCTCCTTCCGGATCCAGTCCCGGCACAGGTTGAGCGCGATGCGGTAGAGCCACGACGAGAACCGCGCCTGCCCCTTGAACCCGCCGATCGCCCGGAACGCCCGCAGGAACGCCTCCTGGCAAACGTCGCGCGCGTCCTCCTCGCGCCCCAGGGTGCGGTAGGCGAGCGCGAAGATCGGCCGCTCCCAGCGAACGACCAACTGGTTGAATGCGCCCGTGTCCCCGCCCGCGGCGAGGGCCACGAGCTGCTCGTCGGTGGCGTCGGTTGCTGCCGTCGCGGTCATGGGCTCTGGGTACTTGGACGTCGAAGAGGCCCGAATGGTCTGGCGGCGGCCCCGTATCAGGCGGTCAGGCCGCGGATCGGAATACCCATCGTCCGGGCGGCGTCCGACATGCGGAGATCGTACGTTGCGAGCTCGACGGTCTGTCCGTGCTGGCGCAGGTAGTCGGCCGACGCCAGATGCAGCGCGTCGAGGGTGCGAACCGGTACGGGAAACGCACCGAGCGCGCGCGTGAGGACGGCGACAGTTCCAGCAGGACGATGCGTCCGAGGAGCGCCGCGGCCGCCTCGCCGTGGGATTCGGCGAACGCCCGGGCATGCAGGATGGTCCAGACCTCGTACTCGATCAGGCGACTGGCGGCGAGCGTATTGTCCCAGAAGTCGGCAGGTGGACGTCGATTCTCCAGAAAGAGGTGCGCCAAGGTTACGGAGGCGTCGATGTAGACCTCGTCCAACATCTCGAGCAGTTGTTTCAGCGTCATGATCGGCGCCGGCGGCGGCTCGGCTCCGGGGGCCGCCGCCGGCGCCAGCAGGCCCTCGCGCACCATGTCGGCGAGAAAACGCGTCGGCGAGGATGCGACTCGGCCCCGCGCGTGGCGGCACGATTTCGGCTACGACGCCGTCGCGGTCCGTCACGAGCACGCGGCGTCGACGGCGGTTGCGGTCTATCCTCCGGTGCGGAATGCGCGTTCTTGCCGTCCCGGACGTTACACATGCAGTTGCATCTTTCCGGTTGAGAGGTCCAGTCCCGCTTGAGCGCGATCTGACAGAGGAACGTCCGCGGGGCAGGTCCGAGTTGCACTGGGTCGCTTTGAGCGGTTCGGACCGAGCGACACGGCACCGTCACTGGAAGAGCGCAGCGATATTGAACGGGATGAATACCCCCAGGAAGAAACTCGTGTTTGTACTTGGGGCCAGGGGGCCCTTGATGAACGCATTGTCTTTCATGGTCCGCGGATCGACCAAGGGAAACCGGTCGTACGCCTTCTGACGGTCGCGGTCGCCACCGCAGTCCTCGTCCGCTATGCAGCGAAATCGTTCGTAGTCTTCTTTGTGGGCTGGATCATCGAGCAGATCGCCGACCAGTCTCTCTGCGTCGCGTTCGAAACCCGGCGCCAACTCCTGGCCCAGACGGAGTGCATATCCTCCACCGACGCTCAGCTTCTCCTGGACCCTCCAAGCGAGCCCCAACATGACTCCGTCGAAGGCGTTCGACGTCTTCCCCTCGAAGTTCGCGGCGACCACGATGTCCAACCGCCCGACGGGGAATCGCACGCCTGGGTTCAGCGCGTACCTCTGCCTGCTGTCGTTGACGACCTGCAACTCGTCGTCGACCACTGAAAAGTCGACAACGTCGTCTTTCCCCCACGTGAAGCCGACACCCAGCACGGGCTCCATCATCCGCGGGCCAGTGGTACTGGCCGACTCACCGCTGGGTCCAGCACCTGACGCCGCTTCCGGCGTCCTGCCTGCCGTCGCTGTTGCCGTTGCCGTCCCTGTTGCCGTCCCTGTTGCCGTCCCTGTTGCCGTCGCCGTGGCGGTCGCCACCGGTGTATCCGACGTCTCTCCGGTCTCCCCGTCTCTGTCTCCTTGTCTGTTCCGGCCGTTCCGGCCAGCGGCGTTCCGGCCTGTCTGTGTTGGTCCCGGTTCTCGTTTCGCGCTTCATGCATCACGTGCGCGGCTTGCAGGGTTGCCCCTTTTGCCGCTACTGCGAAGACCGTCAACAAGCACCAGTAAATCACTGGTTCCAGCCGAATCGCTGCACGGTTTCCGGTCCGCCTTCCGGGTCCGGATGGCGGAGTGTGCCCCGGGTTTCGCAGCTCGCCGAGATTGCGCTGGCGCACCGCGAATCGCGTAGTACGAGGTTGTCGTCGATCAAGAGCCTTCAGGAACCCAGTCTCCTCGCCACGCGAAAACCGGCGGAATGAAAGTCGGGTCCGACCGACTCGCGCGGCAGATGACGCACCTCAGGGGGAATGAACCGACCGTGTTCACCCCCACGGATTACACGGCGGTTGCAGTGCTCCGGGCAATCGGACGTTGACGTCCACTCCGACACGTTCCCGAACATGTCCGACAGGCCGGCTTGGTTCGAGCCGTACGAACCCACGGGGCACGTTCTAGACGGATGACCTGTCCGACTATAGTGGCACCCGAGGTCAGAACCGGAAGCCGCCCGCACCCACTCTGCCTCGCTCGGCAACCGATACGTCGCTCCCGTCCGCAGACTCAGCCACTGTACGTACTCCTGCGCTTCGTCCCAGCTCACAGAGTCCACCGGATGGCGGTCCGTCTGGGAAACGCGAGGATCGAGCCAAGCGTCCGCCCCTATTCCCCCCGCGTACGGAACCGTACGCCCCCCCGTCGCCGACACGAACGCCCGATACTCCCCAACCGTCACCTCGTACCGCCCCATGGCCAAGTCGCCGTCGGCGAGAACTACCATCTCCGGACACTCGTCGCAGTCCCGAAACACATCGCCACGACGACGGCGAAGGCCGGGATCGAGAGAAACGTACAGCGTATAGCGGTCGATCTGACCTTCACCCCGAAAGCTATCTACCTGCACGAAGCAGACGCCAGGAGACACCCGGCGCCGAATCCGAAAATTGAACATCTCTCCACCATCGTCGTCGATGACCTCGCTTTCGTTGCTGCAATCGCCCGTGAGACGTCCCAGCGTGTCCGCATGGCCACTCGTCTCAGCCGTCAACGTGCCAGCCCTCCGGATGTTGAATCGAAAAACGTCGACGTCGTCCTGACCTTCCAGCCTTCCGCGCACGTACGACCCCAACTCGACCTCCGTTGCCGCGCTCCCGATATCGCCGTGGTCGTCTTCGGCCGCAGACCCGGGAGCGGCCACATTGACCTGCGTCAGGCTGGACATGCCGTCCAGTAGTGTTCTGGCGACGCGAAAGCCATGTATGGCCCACCGCGACTGCGGGTGCCGGGTGACGAACCGGGTGCGCACGTGCAAGCCGGAGGCGTCATCACTGGACCAGGTGCCGTAGGGGCGCACCATACGCTCGCCGCAGTCGTCCCCGCAGTCCGCCATCCACTCTCGCACGTTCCCGAGCATGCCGAATAGACCCGTCGAGTTCGCACGGTAAGAATCCACGGGGCAGGTTCCACGCCGTTCCGAACGCGCGTAGCACACCGGCCGAGAATCCGCCACCCCTGCTTCCCACTCCGCACCCGTCGGCAACCGATACCGTGCCCCCGTCTGTCGGCTCAGCCACGACACATACTGCTGCGCCTCGTCCCAGTTCAAGCACGTCACGGGGTGGCGATCCGTCTGCGGAAAGTAGGGATCCTGCCACCCATCGGCGCAATAGTACCCGGCGCCTGGACCGAAGCGCGCACCGGCGCCCGTCGCCGACGCGAACGCACGATACTCGCCTACCGTCACCTCGAAGCGTCCCAGTGCCACACCGGCACCCGGCAACACCACCATCTCCGGGCACACCTCGCACTCGCGGAACACGCTGCCTGGCGGCCACCGGGCAAGCCGCTCGCGTTCCGCGATCTCCCGAGACAACCTCAGTTCTCCAGAATCGAGCAGCTCCAGTGCCTCTCGATAGAATTCGCCCGCTGTACCAGCGGCTATCAGGTACTCGTTCAACGACGCGATTGCCGTCTCCGTCCGGCCGGCGGCGAAGGCCATTTGCGCGTACCGGAAGCGAAAGTCGTTTGCCAACGCGAGCCCGTGCTCCCTTTCCAGAGCGAGGACCTCGTTCATCACTTCGAGCGCGGCTTCGGGCTCCTCGGCGGCGAGAAGCCGTTCCGCCCGCACCAGATGGCGGTCAGCCATGATCTCCGGCGGCAGTTGGGCGTTCCCGGTTGCCTCCGTAGCACCGGTCTGGGCGCGTTGGGTCGGCAGTGCCGAGAGCAGCTCTAGTGCCTCTCGATAGAATTCGCCCGCTGTACCAGCGGCTATCAGGTACTCGTTCAACGACGCGATTGCCGTCTCCGTCCGGCCGGCGGCGAAGGCCATTTGCGCGTACCGGAAGCGAAAGTCGTTTGCCAACGCGAGCCCGTGCTCCCTTTCCAGAGCGAGGACCTCGTTCATCACTTCGAGCGCGGCTTCGGGCTCCTCGGCGGCGAGAAGCCGTTCCGCCCGCACCAGATGGCGGTCAGCCATGATCTCCGGCGGCAGTTGGGCGTTCCCGGTTGCCTCCGTAGCATCTGTCTGGGCGCGTTGAGGCGGCAGTGCCGATGGCAAGGCACCCTCCAACGGCGGTGCGGCGGCCCTTCGAAGAAGCTCAACCTCCGCTCCAGTCAGGTACCCCGTCGACATCGCTCCTTGCGCCTGCTGCCAATCCCGAATCGCACCGCGAGTCCGCGGGCCGAACAGGCCATCCGGCGCGCCCGGGTCGAATCCCTCGTTACGAAGCCCCTGCTGAATCACTCGCCGCGTTGGCCGATCCAGACTCAGCGATGCCTCCACCGCCGAGGGCGCATTCTGTCCGGCCACGGCCGCCGCCGTGGCCGACATCCCGCTCGACATGAGCAGAGTTGCGGCTAGCGCTATCAACAACAGACCGACGGTTGGCTTCTCAGGTTGCATTGTCGGTTCTCCTCCCCTACCACGTGCCGAGCGCCAGCAGCACGATCAACGTTTCCCGGAACAGCCGCACCGGCACGTTGCCCTCGGCGTCCTGGCTTCAGGCCGCCACGGAGCCGTCCGCACTCGAGCGTAAACAGAGCACACAGTTGTCGCCCACCTGCACCGGGTCGCCGGGCCGGACACCTGCCGTCGCCCCGTCGACCACCCCCCAATCGTCTCGAGATGCAACTCGGACCTCGACCTGACCGAACCGGTTGTCGGGCTTCACCTGGACGCTGCCGGTCCGCTGCGTCTTCTGCGCGCCGGCGGCCGACGACGACACCACCGCCAGCACCGCCCCGCCTGCGGTTGCCGCCAAGCGATTGCGAATTCTCGTCATCGTCGTCTCCAGCCGACCGGGCCTGGTGCGGAGCCCAATAGCAGGGCGACGACACCGGGCCGCCAGAACTTACGCCAGACCTTCAGCAGCCAAGAGGCTCGCCGGCAGGTCGAGTCGAGCCCCGAAGTGTCACCTCGACCTCCCCCTTCGCTTGGTCGTTGCCGTTGGTCCCATACTGCCCACTCGCAACGTGCCGCACCGTAACTGCCGCGGTCCCCTTGTTGTTTCTATAGAACGCACCCCACGTAAACAGCACGGCGTCGTTCAAATAGAGATACAGTCTCCCGGACCTACGGGCCCCAATGCGAGCGATAAGCCTATCGTTCTCTTTACCAGTAACCGATCCGTATACCGCAAGAGGATATATGTCAAATCGACTCGCCCCGACGCGGGCCACCGGTTCATACCAGTTTACGAACAAGTATCGTCGCAGTGGCGTAAAGCCGTACATGTACAGGGGCGGGTTGGTCCATCCTATAACATCAGCCCTTAGCGTCTGATCTCGCCATTCTGTCGAGATCCGGAAATCGATCTCGTACTCTTCACCTTCCTTCACCGCTAACCCGGTGTCGAAGCAGAGCTCCGTCGGCACAAAAGTAAACTGCTGGCCAAATTCGGCCGCGACATCCGGGCGTCGCCCGCAAACGCCGCCAAGGCCTTCCGCTACGGTAAATACCAGTCGGCTGCAGGCCGCCAGTACCATAAACAACAGGAAAAAGACTGCAACCGTTTCGAGTCCGATGCGAGACGATCTACTGACACTACTCCCCCACCGCTCCCGCCAGTCAGCCACTGTTCTGCGGAAGGAGCCCACAGCTGTGTCAACCGGCACTGTCGGTTTTGCTGCGTGGCTCCAATTGCCTCGCATCTCCGCTCGAATTGCGTCACGGACCTTCCGGCTCCACAGTAGCAGTATGCCGATGAGAGTAAGGAACCCAACGAACGTAATCGGATACTCGCTGTACCGCCCTGCCCAGCTTCCAACGAAACCTAGACCGGGAACTCTGCCAACGGTGTCCGGTATCGCGCAGACTACAACCGCCAATGTCCCGACCCAAGTTTCCAGGAACGGGATCAAGCCGTCGCCATCATCGCGGCCAGGCAGAAGAGGACAAGCGGCAAACGTGACCATCGTAATAAGGGTCGCCAAGTAGAGTAGTTTGCGAACCAAAACCTTGTTCCACAGCCAGGACTGCGTGGTCCTACGGTCGGCGGCTTGCTTCTCGGTCTCGTACCCCGCTTTGGAGCCCTCGACAATGTTCCCGGCATCTGTAAGTACGTCGTAATCGGCTGGAATGTTTATGGGCGCGTAGGCGTTACCATCTCTCAAAATGCGATCAAATACGGTGTGGTGAATCAATGGCTTTGTAATCTTAACCGAATTGTCGTGCACGTCGGCAATCGGAGTTACTCGGAGCGGAGTCGACAGGGCATTGACGTAAGCCTTTATCCAGTTGGCAAGACCGGGCTTGCTGTCGTCATTCAACTGTTCGATGTTCCGAGGGGCATAGCGATAGAAGGCACCGTCGCCACTCCTGCTGTCGTGCGCAGGTGCATATGTGGCGGCTTGGTTTCTCAAGGAATTGTACTCGTGGGTCAGATACTGCAAGCCGTGATGCGTACTCTCATCTACAATCCACATAAGCGGGACCAATGCCAGTGCGTCGTCCGGATAGCCCCCTCCGACATTGGCGTGCACACCAGGAAACCAGGCCTGAGCCAAACGGGCGTCCGTAACCTTGGTGCCTCTGCAGTGGTTGTGTTCATTCCATAGCATCGGTTCGAATGACTCGCGCTGCTCGTCAAGAGACAAAGCGTGGCGAGCGTGTTCGACGCGATTGGATAGATTGCGATCCTTGGCAGTTAGGGGCCAAACAACCATATCCCACGCACGAGTAAGCTCATCAATCGGAAGACCGTAGGCATCGACTGTGTCCCATACGCCAACGAACTTCACGAGGGAAGGACACATGATGTTCAGGGATTTGTTGTAAGGCGGGAGTCCTCGAAATCCGTGACAGACGTGAAGAAACCAGTCACGGACCGGCCTCAAGAAGAAGGACAAGAACGACGGGGTAAAGTTCTCTCGCCTAAACCGATGATAGGCCGCAGCAATTAACCGGTCGAGGTCGTTTTCGTCGGAGACTCGAGTGCGGTCAATGATTCCTTGGTTAGCGATGAGCGCGACGACCATGCGTATGGTGAAAGCACCGCGGCTGAACCCGAAGGCATAGATCGCATCTCCGGGATCGTACGTGCGGCACAGAAAACCGTAAATCTGTTTCACGTTTCGAGCTACACCCCAACCGAATGCGAGTCCGAGGATCGCGAACGGCGTGAATGATGACGTCCCGACACCGTTGTCGTAAAAGGCGACTTGGTTGCTATCAGGCGTGCGGTCCAGCGCCTGGTATGCGCGCCAGACGTTGGTCTTTTGGGGGCTGGCTGAGCTGTTACCAGTACCATCTGCGAAGAGAACTATTTTCTTCATGTGTGTCTTGCCATCTAGTGGTGGTGTGTCACTAGAGCAAATCTACAGTGCAACTTCCGTGGCGTTGCGGCCCTGCCGCCCACAATCGCCGCGGAAATCGGGCGTTTCTGCGAGCCGTCGGCCGCGCGCGGCAAGGTGTAAGGGACACACTAGCTTCCCTGGACTAGCGGCGGTGTGTGGCGCAGCGAGCCAGTGACAACGCGCGCCCTCGGGGTTCGCTCCGGGTTCGCCCCCAGGGGCGTCCAATTCACCACGGCGGCATGTGTGCGCACGCTCAGGTCCATGTTGACAGAAGGCCTACTTATCAGACCCAGCGTCAGCGGACATCTTCGCCGCCTAGCGTGAGGAAATTCGTTTCGCGTTCTTCCCCATCCTCGAAGAGCACTTCGGCGACGCTGTCGCCGTCGGCGCTACGCCAGGTCCAACGACCGTGCTCCACGCCGTTCACGAAAGGGCCTTCCATGATGTTCCCATCCGCGAAGCGGGCGACCCAGTGGCCGTTGCGTGCGCCGTCGACAAAGGGACCCTCGCTGACATCCCCATCGGCGGAGCGAAGGACCCAGTGGCCGTTCCGCTCGCCGTCAACCAGCGGACCCTCCTCGACGCCCCCGTCGGGGAAGCGGAGGAGCCAGCGGCCATTGGGTTCGCCGTCAACCATGGGACCTTCCTGGACGCCGCCGTCCGCGAGGCGCAAGACTCCATGGCCGTTCGCTTTCCCATTCACCCAGCGCCCGGTGATCGTCTGCCGATTCCCGTCCCAGGCCCACGTGAGCGTGCCCATGCCCTGGGTGAAGCCGCCTGTACATTCCCCCGTCCACGTTGCAGTCGAACCCGGCTGGCGCCCCGGATTCCAGACGTAACACCCAGGCTGCAGGGAAATCTCCTGCCAGCAAGCCGCCTCCGCCGGTTGGCCGGCGCATGTCGGACCGGTGCGCAACTCCGCACGCGGACCGCGCAACGTCCCCAGTCGATTCTGCGCCAGCTCACTGAACACCCCGTTCGGGAACCGGCGCAGATATGCCTCGAAGTCCGCCGGGTTCGTGCTGTTCTGGACCGACTGCCAGAACACGACTTCCACTCCGGGGGGGGGGGGCGGCCCCGCCCCCCGGGCGGCGGCGCGGCGGCGCCCGGGGCCGCCCCCCCCCCCACACCGCCCCCCCCCCCGGGGCGAATAAAATAAAGTAAGTAAAAATAAA
>VXME01000143.1:32635-33544 GCA_009861545.1 Acidobacteriota bacterium
TGGTGCGGGGGCGCGTGTTGGTGCTTTCCGATCCTACCGTGTTTTTTTTTTTTTTTTTGGCGGGGGGGGCGGGGGGGGGGCGCGGGCGGCCCCCCCCCCCCCGGGAGACTGACGTGCGCCCCGGCCTCGCAGCGCCTCGACTTGAGGGCCGTCCAGATACCCGGTCGACCGAGTCCCGCGCGACGACTGCCAGGTCCGAATCGCTGCCCGCGTCCGCGGCCCGAACAGGCCGTCCGCGCCCCCGGGGTCGAAGCCTGCCGACCGCAAGCCCAACTGGATCTGACGCCGCGCGGCCCGGTTCAGATCGAGATCCTCTTCGACTACCGGGCCGTTGCAGCCCCACACCCGGACGATGCACCCCGCACCGCTGCCGCGGGAACGGCATTCCGCCAACGCCGCCTGCCGGGCACCGGTCGCCGAGTCGTACGATTCCGCCCAGCCCACCGCCGTGCTGTCTGCGTCCTGGTCGGCCGCGTAGGCCGCGCACCGCCCGAACGTCAACACCACCGAGCAGCCCGGGCCGCACTCCTGCAGCGCCATTCCCTGTGCGGCCGACGCCGTCTCGTGGTCCACCGCCCAGCCCCACTGGTCACCTTGACGTTCGTCTATCGCCAGCGCACCCACCGGGGACTGGGCAGCCGTCGGCGACCCGAACACGACGACCGCCAGAACCGTCACGACGAGCGATTTCAAGATCGTCATCTCAGCGGCTCCTCGTCACGCGGAACACGGTCTGTAACCCGCGGGCAGCGGTACGACGGCCCGCCCTGCGCCGCGAGCGCATCCAGCCTGTCGCTGGCCGCGTCGATCTCCGCCGTTCGTCGACCGGTGCGTGTCATCGCACTGACGCTCACAGTGGTAGCGGCAAGATGAAAAGGGACCCCGCGGCAATCTGAAAAGGGACCCCCT
>VXME01000144.1 GCA_009861545.1 Acidobacteriota bacterium
CCCCCCCACCCGCCTCTCCCCCGGCGCGCGGGGGGGGGTGCTCGCGAACCCCCACCGGGGGCCGCCGGTCCCCCGGGCGGGCCCCCCTCCCCGCCCGCGCCCCCCCGACCTGGAACCGATCGGGAGCGGCGCCACCCGCGTCATCGAGCACCGGACCGTCGCGCATGCGGCGGACGGCGCCTTCCTGAAGCACGTCACCGTCGCCGACCCCGACCTGCCGCGCTTCGTGCAGGTTAGCCTGCCGGTCGCAGACAACTCGCCGGTGTCCCCCCGGTTCGGCCAGAAGCTGCCCGGCCAGGAGTCTCCGCCGCAGAACGCAACGGAGTGAGTTCTGAGGCGCAAACTCCTGGGGCGGTGGAGGCTGGGGCCGAACTCGGAGCCCGGCGATGGGTCGGCGGCGCTGACCTGTCCCGGCGGCGGCGCGACAGATCGACTGCTCTGGCCGCCATGCCCGAGTGCCGCCCACCGTCCGAGAATCCTTACCGAGGTGCTGTTCACATGAGGAATCGTGATGGCTGGAGATAGCCGGCGCCGCCCCGCGTTCGCGCCGCTGACGTGCGTACTGTTGGCGCTCGTTCTGCTGGCGGGGGCGGCGGTCCCGGCGTACGCACAGATGAGCTGCGATCCGTGCGCGGTCGGCGTGGTGTTCGACGGGCCCTGGGAGCGCAACGACGAGCTGCGGGCCGGGTTCGAGGAGGAGATCGAGGCGCTGGCCGCGCCGCGATTCGAGGTCGTCTTTCCCGCTGCCGCGCGGCGTGTGGCCGATTGGACGCTCGAAGGGGCGCGGGAGGCGGTCGAGGCGCTCCTTGGCGACCCCGGCATCGACATCGTACTCACCTACGGACCGGTGGCGTCCAGCCACGTCATCAACCGGGCCGGGCTGCCGAAGCCGGTGGTGGCGGCGTTCGTGCTCGACCCGCAGGCGCAGGGGTTTCCGTTGGAGACGACTGCGGCGGGCGAGCGGGTGAGCGGCGTACCGAACCTCGCCTACATCACGTTCACCGGGGACCGGACGGACGAGATCAGGCGGTTGCGGGAAGTGGTCCCTTTCGTCCGCCTGACCTACCTGGCCAACGAGGCGCTGCTGGCGGCGGTTCCGGTGCTGGAGGCGAACCTTCGCCGGGGGATGCAACAGGTGGGTGGCGAAGCCGCGATTGTCCGCGTCGGTACTTCTATCGACGCTGCCCTCGCGGCGCTGCCGCCGGAAACGGAAGCGGTCTACGTGACCCCGTTGACGCAACTTCCCGCCGGCGAGTTCGATCGCCTCGTTCGGGCGCTGATCGAACGCCGCCTGCCGGCCTTCTCGTACTGGGGACGGAGCGAGGTCGATCTGGGCCTCTTGGCGAGCGTGTACCTCGATACCGACATGCGCCGGCTCGGCCGGCGGGTGGCGCTCCACGTGCAGCGTATTCTCGCCGGCGAGGACGCCGGCGACCTGCCGGTCGACTTCCGGCGCAACCGGCGACTGACCGTCAACATGGCGACGGCGCGGGCCATCGGCGCCCACCCGGATTGGCGCGTGATGACCGAGGCGGAGCTCCTGCACAACGAGCCCACGAACGTGACCCGGCGGCTCAGCCTGGCGTCGGCGGCGCGCGAGGCCGTGGCGGCGAATCTCGATCTCGCCGCGGCCGATCGTACGGTCGCGGCCGGCCGGCAGGCGGTGCGGGCGGCGCGCGCCGCCCTGCGACCGCAGATAACGGCGTCCGGCGGCGTCGAGACGATTGATCGCGACCGTGCCGAGAGCTCGTTCGGCCTGCAGCCGGTGTGGACATCGGCCGGGTCGGTCGGCGTCTCGCAGCTCCTCTACTCGGACGGCGCGCGCGCCCGGGCGACCATCGAGCGCCACGTGCAGACGTCGCGCGAGCAGGCCCGCGAGGAGCTGCGGCTGGACGTGGCGCACGGCGCCGCGGTCGGCTATCTGGACGTGCTGCGAGCCCGGACCTTCGAGCGGATCCAGCGGGAGAACCTCACCCTCACCCGATCGAACCTCGAGCTGGCGCAGTCGCGCCGGCGGATCGGCGTCGCCCGCGCGTCCGAGGTGATCCGCTGGGAGAACCAGATCGCCATCAACCGGCGGGACGTGATCGAGGCGGGCGCCGCACGCAGCGTCGCCGAGATCGCGCTGAACCGTCTGCTGCACCGCCCGCTCGAGGAGCCTTTCGCGACGGCCGAGGTCGACCTCGACGATCCCGCTCTGCTGGCGAACACGGCGACGGTCGACGCCTACATCGACAATCCCTTCGCGTTCGCCATCTTCCGCGACTTCATGACGGCCGAAGCACTGGAGCAATCGCCGGAGCTGCGCCAGCTCGACGCCGCCATCGCCGCCGGAGAGCGGACGGCGCTCGCCGCCCGCCGCGCGCTCTGGGCGCCGACCGTGGCGGCGGGCGGCGATCTGACGGCGTTGCAGACCGCCGGCGGGCTCGACGCGGCCGACCCTGCCGACCTGCCGTTCCCGATCACGCGGCCGAATCCGCTGAACTGGTCGGTCGGCGTGTCGGCCTCGCTGCCGCTCTTCACCGGCGGCGCCCGCCGGGCCGAACGGACCCGCGCCGCGGAGGAGCTCGACGAGCTTCGCCTGACGCGCCGCGCCGTCGCCGAGCGCGTCGAGCAGCGACTTCGGTCGGTGCTGCACCGGGCGGGCGCCTCCTATGCCGGCATCGATCTGGCCGCGGACGCCGCGGACGCCGCGCGGCGGAACCTGGCGCTGATTACCGACGCCTACGAGCAGGGCGTCCTGTCGATCCTCGACCTGATCGATGCGCAGAACGCGGCGCTGGTTGCGGAGCAGAGCGCGGCGACCGCGGTCTACGATTACCTCATCGACCTGATGGACTCGCATCGCGCCAGCGGCCGGTTCGGCCTGTTCATGGAGCCGGCGGGGCTGGCGGCGTTCGCCGATCGCCTGCGCGCGTTCTTCCGGGATGCGGGCTACGAGACGGGTCCGAGGCCGTGAGGATCCTGGAGATGGACAAGTCAGGTCGAGTGAAGCGGGGATCCTGTCGCGGCCTCGCAGACCGCCGGTCGCCGGTCGCCGTGTTCGCGGCCGCGCTGTTGGTTCAGGCCTGTGCCGAGCCGCCGCCCCCGGCCGAGCCGGTCGTTCGCCCGGTGCGGTACGTCACCGCCCAGGCCACCGGCGGGCAGCGGACGCGCACCTTCTCGGGCGTGGCGCGTGCCGGCTTCGAGTCCTCCCTCAGCTTCCGTGTCGCCGGCACGATTGCCCGGCTCGACGTCGAGGTGGGCGACCGGATCCGGGCCGGCGCGCCCATCGCGGAGATTGACCCGGTCGACTACGAGCTGCAGGTGCGGGAGGCGGAGGCGTCGCTGCGGCAGGCCGAGGCGCGCGCGGGCAACGCCGAAGCCGATCTGCGCCGGGTGCGCAGCCTCTACGAGAACGACAACGCGGCGCGCACCGATCTCGACGCGGCGACCGCCGCCGCCGATTCGGCGGCGGCGCAGGTCGAATCCGTGGCGCAGCGGCTGGACCTGGCCCGCCGGCAGGTCGACTACACGCACCTGACCGCACCGGCCGCGGGCGCCATCGCGGACGTGCTCGCGGAGGTGAACGAGAACGTGTCGCCGGGACAGCCGGTGGTGGTGCTGGCCTCCGGCTCGGCGCCGGAAGTCGGCTTCGCGGTGCCGGAGGCGCTGATCCGCGAGGTCCGCGAGGGCATGCCGGTAAGTGTCGGCTTCGACGCGATTCCGGGCGCGCGGTTCGACGGCCTGGTGACCGAGGTGGGCGTCACCACCACCGCCACCGGAACGACGTTCCCGGTGACGGTCCGCCTGGGCGCCGGCGCTTCCGACATCCGCTCGGGAATGGCGGCGGTGGTGGACATGATCCTGGGGGACGCGGACGCGCCGGATCGGTTCATCCTGCCCGGGCACGCGGTCGGGGAGGATCGCGGCGGCCGGTTCGTCTTCGTGGCCGAGCCGACCGCGGACGGCCTCGCGGTGGTGCGCCGGCGGCCGGTCATGGTCGGCGCCTTCGCCGTCGGCGGTCTCGAGGTGCTCGACGGTCTGGCCGAGGGGGAGCGGGTCGTCGTCGCGGGCGTCAACCGCCTGCAGGACGGTGACGAGGTGCGGCTCGACGCCGCCGGTGCGCCCTGACCATGGACCTGACGCGCGCCGCCATCGAGAAGAACCGCATCACCGCGGTGGCCCTGCTGTTGGTGCTTGCCGGGGGGCTGTCGGCGTACCGCGGGATGTCGCGGGCCGAGGATCCCGGTTTCACCATCCGCGCCGCCCAGGTGCTGACCCGATTCCCGGGCGCCAGCCCGGAACGGATCGAGCAGCTCGTCACCGATCCGATCGAGGAGGCGATCCAGGAACTGCCGGAGATCGACTTCATCTCCTCGACGTCGAAGACCGGCGTGTCCATCGTCATGGTCAACGTCCGGGACGAGTTCGACGACATGCGGCCCATCTGGGACGACCTGCGCCGCAAGGTGGAGCGGGTGGCGCCGGATCTGCCGGCGGGCGTCATCGGACCGCAGGTGAACGACGAGTTCGGCGACGTCTTCGGCATCGTGGTCACGCTGACCGGCGACGGCTACTCCTACGCCGAGCTCAAGACGGTGGCCGACGAGGTGCGCGACGAGCTGCTGCGGGTGCCCGACGTCGCCAAGGTGGACATCTACGGGGCGCAGGACGAGCGGATCTTCGTCGACTACGACAACGCGCGACTGGCCGAATTGGGACTCTCGCCGCAGCAGCTCCGATCGATCCTCGACAGCGCCAACATCATCATTCCGGGCGGCAGCATCCGCACCGGGGTGGAGCGCGTCGCGCTCGAGCCCACCGGGAACTTCGAGTCGGTCGCCGACCTGCGGCGGACCGTGGTGACGCTGCCCGGCCGGCCGGAGATCGTCTTCCTGGAGGATCTGGCCGAGATCTCCCGCGGTTACGCGGATCCGCCGTCGAGCAGGGTCTACGCCTCGGGCGTCCCCGCGCTCGCGCTGGGGATCGCCATGCGCGACGGCGGGAACATGATCGCGCTTGGGGAAGGGGTTGCGGGCGAGATCGAGCGCCTGCAGGCGGTCTATCCCATCGGCATCGACTTCGACGTGGTCGCCTTCCAGCCGGAGAGCGTCGAGCGCAAGGTGCGGGAGTTCATGATCAATCTCGGGCAGGCGGTCGCCATCGTCCTGGCCGTGATGCTGCTCTTTCTCGGCCCGCGCACCGGGCTGGTGGTGGCGAGCCTGGTTCCAATGGCGATGATCGCGTCGCTGCTCGTGATGGCCTTTCTCGACATCGGGCTCGACCAGATGTCGCTGGCCGCCCTGATCATCGCGCTCGGCATGCTGGTGGACAACGCCATCGTGATGGCCGAGTCGATCATGGTCCGGATGGCGGCGGGTCGGCGCCCGGTGGAGGCGGCGGTGGGCTCGGCGCGCGAGCTGCGCGTCCCGCTGTTGATCTCGTCGCTGACCACGGCGGCGGCGTTCCTGCCCATCTCGCTGGCGCAGTCGACCACCGGGGAGTACACCGCGCCCCTCTTCAAGGTGATCACCATCGCGCTGCTCTCGTCGTGGCTGCTCGCGCTGACGATGACGCCGCTGCTCTGCGTGCTCTTCCTGAAGGTTCGCCCGGTCGCGGCGGGCGAGCGTTTCGCAGGACGCTTCTACCGGGCGTACCGCGGCCTGCTGATCGGCTGCCTGCGGCGTCCCGCGTTGACCCTGGCCGGGGTCATCGGCATCTTCCTGCTGGCGATGCAGGGCTTCCGGATCATCCCGAACATCTTCTTCCCGCCGTCGGACAAGGCGATCTTCACCGCGGAGTACGAGCTGCCGGCCGGCACCTCCATCGAGCGGACGCTGGAGGTGGTCGAGACGGTGGACCGCTTCGTCGCCGCGGAGCTCCGCGCCGGCGCCGGAGAGACGTCCGAGGGCGTCACCAACTGGGCGACGTTCGCCGGCAACGGCGGACCGCGCTTCTACCTGGCGCACAACCCGTCGCCGGCCAACCCGCAGCTCGCCTTCTCCCTGCTGAACGCCACGAGCCGAAGCGTCATCACCGACGAGCTGATTCCGCGTATCGCCGCCTTCTGCCGCGAGCGCTTCCCCGAGCTCGACGTCACGCTCAATCCGCTGCAGCTCGGGCCGCCGGTCAGTGCCCCGGTCCAGGTGCGGCTGTCGGGGCGGGACCCGGACCGGCTGTTCGACCTCGTCGACGCGGTCAAGGCCCGACTCCGGCCGATGCCCGGCGTCACGACCATCACCGACGACTGGGGCATGCGCAGCAAGAAGCTGGTCGTCGCCGTCGACCAGCCGCGCGCGCGGCGGGCCGGCGTGACGAGCCAGGACGTCGCCATCTCGCTGCAGACCGCGCTCAGCGGGTTCGAGACGACGCAGTACCGCGAGGGAGAGACCATCATCCCCGTCACGCTTCGCTCGACGCTGGCGAGCCGCACCGACGTGACGAAGCTCGACAGCCTGAACGTCTACGCCCAGGCGACCGGCGCGGCGGTGCCGCTGCTGCAGGTCGCCGACGCCTCGGTGGTCTGGGAGCCGTCCACCATCCGCCGCCGCGGCCGGCTCAAGACGGTCACCGTCTCGACCGAGCTCGCGCCGGGTACGGTCGCCTCCGACGTGGTGGCGCGCCTGCGGCCCTGGCTCGACGCCGAACAGGCCGGCTGGACGCCGGGCTATCGCTACGAATTCGGCGGGGAGGAGGAGACCTCCGGACGGGCCAACCAGTCCATCGCCGAGCAGTTGCCGGTGGCCGGGCTGATCATCCTGCTGCTGCTCGTCCTACAGTTCAACTCGGTCCGGCGGACCGCCATCATCCTGCTGACCATCCCCCTCGGCCTGATCGGCGTCGTCGCCGGACTCCTGCTGGCGCAGTCCTACGTCGGCTTCATGACCCTGCTCGGCATCATCGCCCTGGCCGGCGTCATCATCAACAACGCCATCGTGCTGATCGACCGCATCCGCATCGAGATCGACGACAACGGCCTCGACCCGCCGCGGGCCATCGTGGAGGCGGCGCAGGGGCGCTTCCGGCCGATCCTGCTCACCACCGCCACGACCGTCGCCGGCCTGCTGCCGCTGTGGTTCGGCGGCGGCCCGATGTGGGAGCCGATGGCCATCGCCATCATCTTCGGCCTGCTGGGCGCGACGGTGCTGACCCTCGGCGTGGTGCCGGTCCTCTACTCGCTGTTCTTCCGGGTGCGGTTCGACGGGTTCCGCTACTGAGGGGGACCACATCCGGCCCGCTGCACCATGGACGCCACCTCGCCACGCTGGCAGGCGATCACCGACTCCGAGTTCCCGTGGGAGCGCGACGCGCTCGCGTTCGTGCGCGAGCGGCTGCCCGATCACGACCCCTACCGCGCCTGGTCGAACTTCGAGTTCATCGCCGACGACGGGTCGATCAACGAGGTCGACCTGCTCGTGCTGACGCCGAAGGGTTCCTACCTGGTCGAGATCAAGAGCCGCCCTGGAATCGTGGAAGGCGATCAGGGAACGTGGACGTGGCGTCGCGGGGATGACGACCGCCCGCACACGGTCGACAACCCGCTGCTGCTCGCGAACCGCAAGGCAAAGAAGCTGATCTCGCTCCTGCGGTGCCAGCCCTCGCTCCAGCGGAAGACGTCCACGCCCTTCCTGGAGGCCCACGTCTTCCTGTCGCACGAGGCTGTCGACTGCCGCATCGCCCAGGACCTGCGCTCGCGGGTGCATCTCCGCGACGCGGGAACGGGGCGTGACGAACGGCCCGGGATCGTCGCGGCGCTTACCCGGCACAGCGCGGGCACGGCGGTCCGTACGCGGCCCGACCGTCCGATGGCCAGAGCCGTGAGCCGGGCGATGCAGGAAGCCGGCATTCGGCCGTCGCAGCGTGCCCGGCGCGTGGGCGACTACCGGCTCGACGAGCTGTTGCTCGAAGGTCCGAACTACCAGGACCGGGCGGCCCGCCACACCGCGATCGACAGCGAACGGGCGCGGGTCAGGATCTACGCCGTGGCCCCGTCGGCTTCGGACGAAGAGCGCGCGGCGTGCCGGCGCGCGGCCCGGCGCGAGTACGAGATCCTGCGCGACGTGCGCCACGAGGGGATTCTCGCGGCCAAGGGTTATACCGAGCACGTCCTCGGTCCGGCGCTCGTCTTCGAGCACCGGGACGGTTCCCGGCGATTCGACCACTGGCTCGCCGACCGGGCCGCCGCCCTCGACGTCGACACCCGCCTGCACCTGCTCCGCCAGATTGCCGAGGCCGTGCACTTCGCGCATGCGAAGCGCCTGGTCCACCGCGGGCTGTCGCCCCAGAGCATTCTGGTGGTCGACCCGGACGCGCCGCAGCCGCGGGTCCGGATCTTCAACTGGCAGACGGGGGCCCGCGGGGCGCTCGATGCCGGGACGTCCGGACCGGCGACGTCGGGCGCGAGCCGCCTCGACGCGTTCGTGGAGGAAACGGCCTGGGTCTACATGGCGCCCGAGGCGGTGACCGAGCGCGGTCCGGCCGGGGAACAGCTCGACGTCTTCTCGCTCGGCGCCATCGCGTTCCACCTCTTCTCGGGTCGCCCGCCCGCCTCGAGCTTCGTCGAGATGACGGAACGGCTGCGCCGGGAGCAGGGGCTCCGAATCTCCTCCGTTCTCGACGGCGCCGGCGAGAGCTTGCAACTACTCGTGCAGTACGCGACCCATCCCGAGGTGACGACGCGCCTCGGATCGGCCGGCGATTTCCTGAAGGAGCTGGAGCACGTCGAAGAGGAGCTCACCCGGCCGGAGGCGCGTTCCCGGCCCGATCCCGTGGAGGCGCGCCCGGAAGACGAGCTCGATCACGGTCTGGTCGTCAAGCGCCGGCTCGGCAAGGGAGCGACGGCGCTGGCGCTGCTGGTCGAGCGCGACGGGCGGGAGCACGTGCTCAAGGTGGCGTTGTCCGCGGAGCACAACGACCGCCTGCGCGCGGAAGCGGACGTGCTGCGCCGCCTGCGGCATCAGTACATCGTGGAGCTGCACGACGACCTGCCGTTCAAGGACCGCTTGGGCGGCGAGCGCGTCGGGCTGCTCATGGCCAGGGCCGGCGACGCGACGCTCGCCGACCGCCTGCGCGCGGAGGGGCGGCTGCATCTGGAGCTCCTCGAGCGGTTCGGCGAGGACCTGCTGGCCACGATCGACTGGCTGGAGCAGAAGGGGATTCCGCATCGCGACATCAAGCCCGAGAATCTCGGCACGGCCAAGATCGGCAAGCAGCTTCACTTGGTGCTCTTCGACTTCTCGCTGGCGCGCACACCGGCCGAGAACATCCTGGCAGGCACGCGCCACTATGTCGATCCGTTCCTGCAGACGCGGAAGCCGCCGCGCTGGGACACGCATGCCGAGCGGTTCGCCGCTACCGTGACGCTGCATCAGATGGCGGCGGGATCGTTTCCGCGCTGGGGCGACGGGCAGAGCGAGCCGGCCGCCCTCGACTGCGAGGCCACCATCGACGCCGACGCCTTCGAGCCCGCAATTCGCGAGGGCATGACCGCGTTCTTCGGCAAAGCGTTGCGCCGGGACTACCGCGAGCGCTTCGACAACGCCGAAGAGATGCTGCGCGCCTGGCGCCAGCTCTTCCTCGCGGCGGCGCGACCCGAGACCGACACGGACCACGCGAGCCCGGCGCCTCGGTTCATCGGGATCGAGGAGGCTGGTCTCGACACGCTGCTCGGCGCGCTCGAGATCAGCGCGCGCGGCATGAACGCCGTCGAGCGGATCGGCGTTCGAACCGTGCACGACCTGCTGCGCTTCCCGTTGGTGCAGGTGAACCGGATGCGCGGCGTCGGCAACCTTGCCCGGCGGGAACTCACGGATCTGGCCCGGCGATTGGCCGAGCGCTTCCCGGATGCGGCCCGGGCGCCGAAGGCTCCATCCACAGAAGACGACCCAAAGGACCCGGCCGAGGTCGCCCATGCCAGCGTGGACGAGTTGCAGCGCCAGCTTCTGCCCGCCGGCCGAACGGCGCAGGCGAGGCGCGACGCCGATCTGACGGCAGCGCTGCTGGGTTTGCGTGAGGACGGAACGGCCGTTCCGTGGCCGAGCCAGAGCGATATCGCCCGGGGGCTGGACGTCACCCCCGTGGCCGTCAGCCAGGCAGCGGCGCGGTCGCGCCAGCGCTGGAGCAGGTTCGCCGCGCTGACCCGGCTGCGGCACGACGTCGTCGAGATGATCGAGGCGCACGGGAGCGTGATGACGCGGCAGGAGCTCGCCGGCGCGATTCTCGCGCGCCGCGGCTCCGTGCAGGAAGAGCCGCTCCGCTCGCGCTACGCCGCCGCTTGCGTACGCGCCGCGGTCGAGGTCGAGCGTCACCTTGCGGCGCCCCGCTGGATAGTGCGCCGCGTCGATGGCAGGGCCGGCGTGCTGCTGGCCCGCGACGTGGTCGACGACCGTGGCGACTCTCGCATCGATGGCGAGAAGCTCGCTGATTTCGCTCTGCGCCTCGGTCGCACGGCCGACGATCTGTCGGCCGCCGATCCGCTGCTCTCACCGGCGCGGGTAGTCGAGGCGCTCCAGGCCGTGGCCGCACCGGCCGGCGTGACGAGGCCGGCACCGAGTCGGTTGCTAGAGCTTGCCGCCGCCGTTTCGCAGAATACGGCGCTGTCCAGCCGGCTCGAGCTCTATCCGCGCGGGATGGCGGCGGATCGGGCGCTCAAGCTCGCGCTCGGGGCCCTTGCCGGGGCCCGCACACTCACACCGGAGGAGATCCGGAGCCGCGTCGCCGGCCGCTATCCGGACGCGGCGCGGTTGCCGGAGCGGCCGGACCTCGACGCGTTGCTCCGGGACGCGGGCAGCGAGCTGCGCTGGGAACCGGATGCGGCCGGCGGTCAGGGCGCCTACCGGTCGCCGCTCCGCCAGTTCGTGACGGTCGGCTCGTCCACGAGCTATACCCGCGCCGCCAGCGGCGCGTCGCGGGTCGGCGAGACGGGAGCTGCGGAATTGGGCGACGCCGACGCCTTCGACCAAAGGCTCCGGCGTGCCCTGGAGAACCGCGCGTTCCTGGCGCTCACCGTATCGCCGCGCCGGCTCGCCGGCGCCGAACACGCACTGGCGGCGGCGTTCGCCGTCGACGCGCGCAGCGCCGACGAGCTGCTGATCCGTCACATGAAAGCCGCCGCCCGCGAAGCCGGCGCCGACTGGCGAATCGTCCTGCGCGCCGACCGCGAACCGCGCGGCAGTGCGGACTGGGCCACCCTGATGCGCCTGGTCGGGCACCGGGCGCTGCCGCGCGTGCGCGCGGAGCTGGCCGCGGCGCCGCGTGCCGTACTGCTGACGAATCTCGGGCTGCTGGCCCGTTACGACCAGATGACGTTCCTCGATCTGTTGCGCGACGCCGCGGGCCGCGCGGACGGTCCACCGGGTGTCTGGCTGCTCGTTCCCTCCGATGCGCAGGAGTCCCGTCCGCTGGTCGACGGCAAGCCGGTCCCCGTGTTCACGGCGGCGCAGTGGGCGCGCATTCCCCCGGCGTGGCTCGCCGGGCGCCGGACCGACGGCGACACCGGCGCGACGTCCTGACGTTGGTCGTTTGCCGGCGTCCGGCGCCTGGCCGCGAGCCTCGTTTCTCAGGACGATTGCCGGCGCCCGAGCGACGGCCGTTGCGGTCCCGGGCGGCGATGGTAGGCTGATTCATGGCCGGACCGGGTGAGATCCCATGAAGCGCAAGCTGCCCATCGGCATCCAGACCTTCCGCAAGATTCGCGAGGAAGGCTGCTACTACGTGGACAAGACCGCCCACGTGCTGCGGTTGGTGGACGAGGGAACGCACTATTTCCTCTCGCGTCCGCGGCGCTTCGGCAAGAGCCTGCTCCTCGACACGCTCAAGGAGCTGTTCGAGGGCAGCGAGGAGTTGTTCCGCGGGCTCGACATCCACGACCGGTGGGACTGGTCCGTCCGCCACCCGGTGCTGCGCCTGAGCTTCGGCAGCGGAAACTTCGACGAGCCGGGCTACCTTCACAAGGACGCGATGGCGCAGTTCGACGGCATCGAACGGCGCGCCGGCCTCCGTTCCGGCTACGACACGGCGCCTTCCCGCTTCCGCCAACTGATCGAGGCGTTGCACGAGCGGACCGGCCGTCGCGTGGCGGTCCTCGTCGACGAGTACGACAAGCCCATTCTGGACGCGCTCGAAACGCCGGCGGTCGCCCGCGCCAACCGCGATTATCTGCGCGGGCTGTACGCCGTCGTCAAGGACAGCGACGCGCACGTCAGGTTCACGCTGCTCACCGGCGTCAGCAAGTTCTCCAAGGTCAGCCTCTTCTCCGGTCTCAACAACCTCACCGACATCACCCTGGCCGCCGACTATTCGACGGTCTGCGGCTACACGGAAGCGGACCTCGACGCCGTGTTCGCGCCCGAGCTGCCGGGCCTCGACCGGGCCGCGATCCGCGACTGGTACAACGGCTACAGTTGGTCGGGAGACGAACGGGTCTACAACCCCTTCGACGTTCTCCTCCTGTTCCGCCACCGCGAGTTCCGCGCCCACTGGTTCGAGACCGGATCGCCGTCCTTCCTGCTCGACACCCTGGTCGGGCGCGAGGTGCCGGCGCTGGCCCTCGACGGCATGGTCGCCAGCGACGCGCTGCTGTCGGCGTTCGACGTGGGCGACGTCGGCACCGAGGCGCTGCTGTTCCAGACGGGGTACCTGACTATTCGCCGCATCGAGCGGCGTCGCGGGCGGGCGTTCTACCGGCTGGGCTATCCGAACCGCGAGGTGCGCCAGAGCCTGAACGAGAGTCTGCTGAACCGCTTGGCCGGCCGTGCGCCGGAACGGATGGAGCAGGCCTGCCGGCTCGCTGATCTGTTGGAAGCGAACGACTGGGCGGGCCTGGAGACGCTGCTGCGGGCGATCTTCGCCGGCATTCCCTACCAGTGGCACACGCGCAACGACATCGCTTCCTACGAAGGCTACTACGCAAGCGTCTTCTACTCGCTGTTCGCGATGGCGGGGCTGGACGTCGCGGCGGAGGACAGCGGCAGCCGGGGCCGGGCGGACATGGCGGTGCGCACCGGTGGCGGCGTCTACCTGATCGAGTTCAAGGTGGCGGAGCGAACCGCGCCGGGCGCCGCGATGACGCAGCTTCGGGAGCGCGGTTACGCCGACAAGTACCACCGCCTCGGTCTGCCGATCCACCTGCTGGCGGTGGAGTTCAGCCGCGAGACGCGCAACCTGGCCTCGTTCGAGACGCAGCGCGCCTGACGCTCGGCGTGGAGGCTGCGACGAGGCGTCCGCTCACCCAATGGGTGCGGCTCTTTCTCGTCGGGGGTCCAGAGAGGTCCATGGGGCTTCTGGGACC
>VXME01000145.1 GCA_009861545.1 Acidobacteriota bacterium
AAGTAGTAGTTGCCCATGGCCATTGCGGAGGCGTCGTTGGTGTAGATGCCGTTGCTCTCCCACCGAACATTGGTCCAGCCCGAGATTGCGAACCCCTTGTCCTCCGTTCCGTCTTGCCCAATGAAATAGCTCAGAGCTTCGTCATGCGTTTCACGGAACTGATCGTCCGCTGCCATGGTCGGCTTGAACATGACGCTGGTCTCGCCATATGCATAGAGGTCATTGATGTGTTCCGTCGCACGGGCGGTGTAGTCGCCGCCATCGGCATGGACTTTGGCGATCGCGACGATACCCTCGCCCCAAGTTTCCTGTGCATCGACGACAGCCTGTTCGGAGATCGGTTGCGCTGCAGCTGACGTCGCAATGGCGGCAAGGGCGAGGCCGCAGGCCGCGGTCAGAACAGGATGTAGTTGATTCTTCATGATGGGTGGGTCCTCTCTTTCGTGCAATCGACGAGATCGTGAGCTCGGGGCCAATCCGGCGCGTGGCAGGGTAAACGGAGAGCGTTTGCCTTGTCAACAGCGTGGCGCGACACGAAGAATCCCTGGCTGGCCCGGATGCCGGCTCGCAAGCCGCGCATGCTGGTCGCGGTGGCGCCGGCCAACCGGATGGCGCCTTCACGGCAAACCGAAAACGAACAGGTTGTTGCCGCTGCTCGGCCGCAGCTCCGGCGTCAGGTCCAGGAAGCGGCCGGTGCCGACGCTGATCGCCACGTACTGCCGGCCGTCGACCGCGAAGGTGACCGGGAAGCCGGAGACCGGCGAGCCGAGGTTGATCTCCCAGAGGATCTCCCCCGTCGTGTCGTCGAAGGCGCGGAAGCGGCCGTTGACGTCGCCGCCGAATACCAATCCGCCCCCGGTCGCGGCGAGCGCCATGGTGGCGGCCCGCTGCTGGTAGTTCCAGATGGTCTCGCCCGTCTCGGCCGAGATCGCGTGCACGCTGCCCACGTCGTCGTAGCCGGGAGCCAGCTCCGACCGCCACGCGATGGCGTAGAGCCGGTTGGTCCGGTTGTCGGGGTCTTCGGCCATCATCCGCGCGCAGACGTTGCGCAACGGCATGTACATCGTGTTGGTCCGCGGCGAGTAGGCGCCCGCCTCCCAGTCCTTGCCGCCGCTGGCGTGCGGGCAGGCCAGCACCTGCTGGCCGCTGGCGGTGAAGATGAGCTCGGCATTCTCGGTCACCTGGCCGGTGGCGCCGTCGATGCCGCTGACCACGTTCTGGGTAATGGTGGGGGTGGCCCACAGGAACTCCCCGGTCTCGCGGTCGAGCGTGTAGACGATGCCCGTCTTGCCGGGAATGCCGGTCAGCACGCGCCGCTCCTCGCCCGGCTCGATGCGCGGGTTGATCCAGCTCACCGCCGCCGCGTTCGGCCGCACCGCCGTGTCGACCAGCAGCCGCTCGAAGGGATGGTCCAGGTCCCAGTGGTCGTTCATGTGCTGGTAGTGCCAGACGATCTCGCCGGTGTCCCCGTGCAGGGCCAGCGTCGAGTTGTGGTAGAGGTGCGTCAGGTCCGCGCCCCCCAGCATGAACTTCGGCGCCGGAGAGGTGACCGACGTGCCGACGTAGACCAGGTTCAGCTCCGGGTCGACGCTCGGCACCATCCACGAGCCGACGTGGCCGCGCTCCTCGAACGGGACGTCGCCCCAGGTCTCGTCGCCCGGTTCCCCCGGCCCCGGGATCAGCCGCGTCCGCCACAGCTCCTCGCCGGTTGCCGCGTCGTGCGCGGTGATGACGCAGGCGTGCGGTCCGCCGCGCGGGTCGCAGCTCCGGCCGGAGTACACCTTGCCGTTGGCGACGATCGGGCCCGAGGTCTGGTTGGCCGGGTTCACCGTGTAGTCGAGGATCTGGGTGTCCCACACCACCTCGCCCGTCTCGGCGTGCAGGGCGACGAGGTGGTCGTCCATGCTGGTATGGAAGATCAGCTCGCCGTGGATGGCGATGTTGCGGTTGGTGTCGATCAGGCTGCCGATCATGTAGTCGCCCAGATCGTCCGGCCGGTCGCGGCGGTACTCCCAGATCAGGTCGCCGGTCACCGCGTCGATGGCCTGGATGGTGTCCTGCGGGTTGGGCATGAACATCACGCCGCCGCGGACCAGCGGCGTCCCCTGCTGGCGGCCCTGACTGGCCAGGGCGCGGCTCCAGACCAGCCGGAGGCTGCCGACGTTGTCGCGGTCGATCTGATCGAGCGGGCTGTAGCCCCAGCCGTTGAGCGTGCGGCGCCACATCAGCCACTCGTCGGGGCTCGGGTCCAGCAGCTCCGCGTCGGTGACGGGCCGGATGCGGTCCGGCTCCTGCGCGAAGACGGCGGGCACGCACACACCCGCAAGGACGACGGCAACCAGGCCGCACGTGACGAGCACCGGGCGATACGGGAACGACGGCCAGCCGGATGCGAGCATGACCCCTCCTCGGTGTTGGCGATTGCAGCCGATTATGTCACCGGCGGCACGGCGGCCGGCGCTCGCGCCCGACAATTGTCGCCTTCGGCTCCGCTTGCCGCCCAACCGGGCCTGACTGGAAGTCTGCGCCTTTCTGCGGCGCAGACTTCCAGCCCCCGGCGGTCCTGCCCGCCCGGCCCTCACCGTTCCGGATCGCCGGCCGGCAGCGCCAGGGCGATCAGCTCCGGCACGCGTCCGCCGCCGACGGTCAGCGCGATGTACTGCCGCCCGCCCGACAGGTAGGTCATCGGCGTGCCGATGGCGCCGCCCGGCAGGTCGACGGACGCGATCTCCTCGCCCGTCGCCTTGTCGAAGGCGACCAGGCGCGGGCCGTCGTCGGTGCCGCCCGCAGTCAGCGCGTGGATCAGCAGCGTCTTCGTCAGCACCGGACCGATGCGTCCGCTGTCGCCGCCCAGCGGCGGCAGGTCGAGGTCGCGCAGCAACGGGAGGTTGCGGATGCGGTTGCCGTCGCCCAGCGGCCGCATCCACCGGTGCTCGCCCGTGTTCATGTCGATGGCCGTCATCCGCGAGTAGGGCGGCTTGAACAGGGGCAACCCCTGCGGCATCTGCGGGCGGTGGGCCTGCGCGCCGCGCGCCTCGAGTACCGCCAGCGAGGCGTCCTCGCCCGGCGCCGGCGTGCGGAAGTGCTTGACCGTGTAGCGGTTGCCCGACGGCACGTAGAGCATGCCGGTCTCGGGATCGACGGCGGCGCCGCCCCAGCTTCCCGCGCTGAACCCGGGCCGCACGACGGTGCCCCGCAGGCTGTGCGGGGTATACAGGGGGCCGATGCGGTACGGCGCGACCGCGTCGATCGCCATCTGCCGTATCTCCGGCGTGAAATCGACGAGATCGTCTATTGCCACGCCCTGGTAGTCGAACGGCGCCGGCCGGGTCGGAAACGGCTGGGTCGGCCACACCACCTCGCCCTCGATGTCGGTGTCGGTCGGCACCGGGCGCTCCTCGATCGGCCAGACCGGCTCGCCCGTCGCCCGGTCGAAGACGAACGTGAAGCCCTGCTTGGTGATCTGCGCCACCGCCTCGATTCGCCGGCCGTCGACCGTGATGTCGATCAGGTTCGGGGCGGCGGGCAGGTCGTAGTCCCACAGGCCGTGGTGGACGACCTGGAAGTGCCACACCCGCTCGCCGGTCTCCAGGTCGAGGGCGACGAGGCTCTCGGCGAACAGGTTGGCGCCGGGCCGGTGTCCGCCGTAGTAGTCGGGGGCGGCGGTGTTCAGCGGCAGGTAGATGAAGCCGAGCTCGGGATCGATGCTCATCATCGTCCAGACGCCCACCTTGCCGGTCTCGCGCCACGAATCGCCGCCCCAGGTCTCGTTGCCGAACTCGTCGCCCTGCGGGATCGTGTGGAACGTCCAGCGCGTCCGGCCGCTCCGCACGTCGAAGCCGCGCATCCACCCGGGTGGCATCTCCCGGCGGATGTTGTAGCTGGAGATCGACATCGGCGTCACCACCGTGTTGCCGAACACGATGGGCGGAGACTGGACGGAGTAGAGCAGCGCGTTCAGCCAGTCGCGTTCGCCGCGCGCGGCGCGCGGGATGCCCTCCATCAGGTCCAGCCGGCCGCCGTCCCCGAAGTCGGCGCACGGCCGCCCGGTCTTCGCGTCGACGCAGACCAGATACCCGTTGCCGGTGCCGAAGAAGATCCGCTCGTCGCGCCGGTCCGGGCCGTCCGACCAGTACGCCACGCCGCGCTGGTTCCAGCGGGCGGACATCGTCGTGGTGCCTTCCTCGTAGCTCTTGGGGTTGTAGACCCACAGCGTCTCGCCCGTCCGCGCGTCGATGGCGGCCGCGGCCGACGTCGGCATGTTGATGAACAGCCGGTCGCCGACCATCAGCGGGGTGGCCTTGAAGTTCGTGATGGTGGGCGGCTGGCCGTCCCGCCACCGCTCCGGATCGCGGCGGTTCAGCTCGGCGAAGATCAACCGCGAGTCGGCGCGCCACTCCGAGCCGTCCGGCATGGTCAGGCTCAGCACGGCGTCCGCGGACAGCCAGCGCCACGCGATCTCCAGATCGCCGAAGTTGTCGCGGTCGATCTGATCCAGGGGCGAGTACTTCGTGCTGCCGAGATCGCCCCCGTAGGTCGGCCACTCGCCGTTGGCGGGCGCCCCGTACTGCGCCGCGGCGGGACCGGCCGCCAACAGCGCGACCACCAGATGAATCGCCAGCCGGCCGACGCCGGGCGCGGGCTTGGACGTTCGCTGCATGGGTCCTCCGGCCGGGCGCGCGTCGCGGCGCGTGCAGCGCCCGTCACGCCGGGCTGCCAGGTAGGATACCAGCGGCGGACGGGACCTCAGTTCCCGGGCCGCTCGGTAGGCGGCCGTTCTCCCGGACCGGGGAGCATCGCCTTGCGTCCGCCCGCCCGCTCGCCCGCCAGCAGTCCATCGAGATCCGGGTAGGCGTAGACCACCGGTGCGTCGTTCTTCATCAACCCACCGGTATCGGCGGTCGGCCCGTAGTTGCTGTGCAGGTCGCGGTTGAGCATCCGCAGCATGGCCATCTGCTGGCCGCGATGGTGAGACGTGTGCGCGATGCGTCGGACGACGACCCATGCCCGCGACCGGGTCGAATCGAAGAAGCGCGTCTCGCCCTCCCACCAGGATTCCGGCCGCGATCGCAGCGCGGCCAGCCGCTCGGCAGAGCTCGCGGCATAGCGTTCGATGAAATCGAGCCTGCGCTCGACCTCCGGCAGCGCGGCCACGCTGGCTTCGATGCCCAGCATCGTCCGAAACCACAGGTCCTCGCTGACGCACTGGTGCACCATCTGCTCGTGCACGCTACGGCCACGCGTGTCCGTGGCATGCGGACGAACCGGGAGGTCCTCGTCGCGGAACATGCTCCAGACGCCGAGCACCTTCAGGCGCTCGGTTTCGTACGTCTCCACGAGGAATCCGTATCGCATGGGGTCATCGCCCTCCGCGCCACCGCGGGCGCGCTCACCACCGGTTGCGAAGCCGTGCCGCGTCGTCGTACCGGGGAACGCCGGGCGCGACACGCACGGCGCGGGTGCCCGGTCCGCACCGGAGTCGCCGACGACGACACGCTCACGCTACGCGAGCTTTCGCCTTTCGGCAAGGCCGCGGTACGGGCCCCCTGATGCTGGTCCGCTTTGCGGGCGCCAGGAAGTGCGGTATCGTAGACGGTGCGGATGGCTCCGGAGCGTTCCGGGACCCGCTCCCCCGTGCGGTGAGGTGGCCGAGAGGCTGAAGGCGGCGGTTTGCTAAACCGTTGAAGGGGCATTAACCTCTTCCCAGGGTTCGAATCCCTGCCTCACCGCCACCCATCTCCAGCAAAGCACTGAATCTGAAGTGTTTGCTCCCATAGCCTGGGAGCCCCCCTCATTTTTCCCATCTTTCCGGCGCGGATTCTGCCGGACACCTGGAGACACGGGCGGACATACCCTGCCTCGTCGGAATTGTCACGGCCACGCGCGGGTGTTCATGGAATCCCGTGGCAACAAGGCCGTCGTCCGAGGTCAGTGGCTTTCGCACCGAACCCCACGGATTTACCCACGGCCTCGCGAATCACCCGGCCGGAGCGAGCGGGCGGTCCGCTCCCGGCCGATCTCGACCCCAGCGTCGCCAGCGGCGTCGCGCTGGTGGACCCGAGCGCCTCAGAACCCCCACGTCAACAGAACAGTCGGGTGAATGTGAAGCGGGATGACCACTGAGGCGCCGAACCGGATGCCGAGCCGCTCTGTGAGGGCTCTCGACGCCAGCGCCTCCAGGCCCAGGAAGTGGGGGCCGAAATCGAAGCGACCGTCCTGGATGTACCCCCACAGCCCACCGCCGATCCCTACATGCAGACCGCTCCGCCCCGAGCCGACGGCCCTGTAGCGCACGAGCATCTGGAAGTAGCTTGGGCGCCGGCGCTCGATGTCCCTCGTCGTGCCGCGGAGTACGCCCCCGAGGCCGATGAGTCCGCGGGCGGCGAGACCCCAGCGGTCACTGACCCAGCGGGTGGCCCGAACGTCGACGGTAGGAGTGGAGGGGACCGTGAACCAGTCGCCGCCCAGATCCAGCGCGGCGTGGTAGCCGCCGCCGATTTCGAGCTCGGCGCCGGGCTGAGCCATCGCGGGGCGCCCCGCAAGGAAGACGAGAAGCCCCGCGCACAGCACGACGTGCACTCGGCGTCGGTCCGCGACCGGGCGACGGCGGTACGTGTCGAGCATCTCCTCTCGATTCTGTGCATCCGCACATGGGGGGTCACCCCATCGACGGAATTCATGGAAAACCCCTTCCCCGGTCGGCGCCATCCATCTGGCTCTCGTCATGAGAATCCTCCTCTGCCTGAAGAGTGCGCGACCGCGGCGGGAATCGGTTCAACCCCTCGCAGGGCATGGGGACGTCGACGATGAAACATGCAGAGCACCCAACGCTGGAGTGTCCTGGCCGTCGACGGTGACGGCAACGTTACCGTCCGCTTGACCACGGAGGGGGCGCGCATGCACGTCGGCGGACCGGTGGAGACGATGAGCACCGGCCCGGTGGAGAATGAAAGCGCCGGATCGCCTCTTGATGCAATGCAGGCGCTGGACGGAACGAGCTATACGGTCGTCCTCGATACGCGGGGGGCGCTCGTGCGCATGGCCGGTCTGGAGGAGATGCGCGATCCCGGATCCGTCGGCTCACGCCATGCTCGACCAGATGTTGTGCTCGCGCGCGAGCGCTTCGACCCGTCGTTCGCAGTTGCCGACAATCGTCGCAGCGGCGCGCAGGATCCGCGCCGTCTGTTCGTCGCTGAGGTCCTTGAACTCGGGGTTCTCGAACTCCTCGTACGGGGTCGGCGTTCGTCCCTTTTGCGGCTCCACGTCGTCAAGCTGAGCCAAGCTAGAGATCACTGGGATCTCGATCACCCGTTCGAGCGCCTGTTGCTCGACACCGCCGTCGCGCCGGATCCGGCAACCGTGCCCTGGATCAATCCGCGGCTGCGGTACGGCGAGGTCCGCAAGGTCGTGACCGGGATTCCCGGCAAGACCGGTATCGTCTACACCCTCGACCGCGAGACCGGCGAGTTCCTGTGGGCGACGCCGACGGTCACGCAGAACGTGATCAGCGGCATCGACGGCGCCACCGGCGCGGTCACCGAGAACCCGGAGGTCGTCTTCACGGGCGACGGGCAGACGGTGCTGGCCTGCCCGACCCTGGTGGGCGGCAAGGACTGGGAGGCGGGGGCCTACAGCCCACAGACGGGGCTGATGTACTTCCCGCTGCGCAACGCCTGTGCGCGGATGATGGCCACGGCCGGCAGCGACAGCGTCGCCACGTCGCTCTATGCGCTCGCCGTGCGGAGCGAGCTTGCGCCCGGCACCGAGCAGCTCGGCACCGTCCAGGCGATCTCCCCGGAGACCGGCGAGCTCGCCTGGAAGTACGAGCAGCGGGCCGCCACCACCTCGCTCGTGGCGACCGGCGGCGGACTCGTGTTCGGCGGCGACCTCAACGGCCGGTTCCGCGCCCTGGACGCGGAGACCGGGGACGTGCTGTGGGAGGTGAACCTGGGCTCGCCGATCACCGGGTTTCCGATCGCGTTCGCCGTCGACGGCCGGCAGTACGTCGCGGTCAGCACGGGCAGCTCGCGCACCCTGGTGTACTTCGCGCCCCTGACGCCTGGTAGCGGCAAGATGAAAAGGGACCCCGCGGCAATCTGAAAAGGGACCCCCT